>JAUPLE010000898.1 GCA_030837085.1 Acidobacteriota bacterium
AAACCCCAGCCATCATGGCGTCGATATCTTCTTTTACTGTTCCAATGGGTTTGATCGCGAAATTTTCTACTAACACCTTGGCGACGTTTGGCGATAAGAACGCGGGCAGCGTCGGCCCTAACCGGATACCCTTCACGCCCAATGCCAACAGCGCCAGCAAAACCGCCACGGCTTTCTGCTCATACCAGGCGATATCAAAAGAAAGCGGTAATTTATTAATATCATCCAGTCCGAACACCTCTTTCAATTTTAAGGCGATAACGGCCAGCGAATAAGAATCGTTGCACTGTCCGGCGTCAAGCACGCGGGGGATGCCGCCGATATCGCCCAATTCCAGTTTATTGTACCGGTACTTGGCGCAGCCGGCAGTCAAGATGACTGTATCTTTAGGTAAATTTTCCGCCACTTCTGTAAAATATGACCTGTTTTTCATGCGACCGTCGCAGCCGGCCATCACGACAAAACGTTTAATGGCCCCGGATTTCACGGCTTCTACTACCTTGTCTGCCAAAGCCATGACCTGGTGGTGCGCGAATCCGCCCACGATGTGACCGCTTTCGATCTCGACGGGCGGCTTACAGGTTTTGGCCATTTCAATGATCCGGGAAAAATCTTTGGGTTTGCCCTTTTCCCCGTCGGGGATATGTTTGGCCCCGGGGTAACCGGCCATACCGGAAGTGAAAAACCGGCCAAGGTAAGAATCTTTAACCGGCGTAATGCAGTTGGTGGTCATGAGGATAGGCCCGTTAAAGGATTCGAATTCCTTGTTTTGCAACCACCAGGAGCTGCCGTAATTGCCCACGAAATGTTTGTACTTTTTGAAAGCCGGGTAATAGTTGGCCGGCAGCATTTCACTGTGGGTATAAACATCCACTCCCGTGCCCTCGGTCTGTTTCAAGAGCTCTTCCATATCTTTGAGGTCATGGCCGGAGATCAGGATGCCGGGATTTTGGCGGACGCCGATATTGACTTCCGTGATTTCCGGGTTACCGTAGGCCGAAGTATTGGCTTCATCCAGCAGGGCCATGGTAGTTACCGCCATGTTGCCGGCTTTCATTACCATGGCCACCATTTCGTCTACGGATAAGTCCCTTGTGGTGGAGGACAGGGCTTCCATTATAAATTTATAGATGTCGTCCTTTTCCTTACCCAGGACAGCGGCATGGTGGGTGTAGGCGGCAATGCCTTTCAACCCGTAGATCAAAAGTTCCCTGAGGGAACGCACATCCTCGTTGCCTGTGGCCAGCACGCCGACTTCCGCGGCTTTCTTGTAAAAGGCTTCTTCGCTGTCGGCATACCAGGACACGGAGTGGTGCATCCCGGTTGTATCTTTACTCAGGCCGGCTTTTTCTTTGAGTTGGTCACGAATTTTAAGGGCCTCTTTGACCAGGTCTATAATTCGCCGGTCGTCGAAATTGGCGTTGGTAATGGTGGCAAACAACGCTTTAGCGATGAATGATCCGGCTCCCGGTTCGTATGTTTTTTCGCCCACCAGGGCGATTCCTCTTAGCACATCAATCAATAAATCCTGTAGGTTCGCGGTATTTTCTTGTTTCCCACAAACCCCGATTTTGGTACAGCCTTTATTCCCGGCTGTTTCCTGGCATTGAAAACAAAACATGTTGATTTCTCCTTCAATTTAGTTTTTTAAATAGGTCCGCCCTAAGATAACTTAAATGGTTCGGTTTGTCAAGAGAAATAAATTATTCTTCGTTTTCCATATCTCCCGGGAGGTAGGGGTCATCCGGTTCGCCTTCGAAGTCTTCCTTTTTGTGATTATTGATGAACCAGCGCACTTGTTTGCAAAAGCGATCGAAAACCGCAATGTCCGCGTTCGTCCAGGTGGTACGATTTAAGGCGCGTTTTAGTGAGCGGTGAAAAAGACCTTTTTCCGGTTCCCGGATGAGGATTCCTTTCATCAGTCGCCAGATATTATCATAAAGTCGGTCGTAACTTACTTTTTCCGCCCGTTTAGGCAGCGGGATTAGCGGGGGTGCGGCTAATTTCCGGTAGATTTCGTAAAGCACTAGCAGTACTGCCTGGGAGAGGTTGAGTGAAGGGTAAGAGACGGCCGTAGGGACAGTGATGCAGTAGTTGGCGGTTTGGCTTTCGTCGATAGTAACACCTGAATCTTCCCTGCCGAAAACCACGGCGATTTTCTCGTTTATGTTATGCTCCATAATGATTTCGCCGGCTTTTTCCGGGTAGATGACATCTTTTTTCCATTTGCCTTTTTTGGAGGTGGCCACGAAGACCAGGGACGTATCGGAAAGCGCCTGGTCAAGGGTCTCAAATTCTTCGCTGGTTTCGATGATTTCCTGGGCGCGGTAGCCCATTTTTTTTTGTTCGATAACGTCGCGGTATTCGATGGGGTTCACCAGCCGCAGGTGGGATATGCCCATGTTTTTCATTGCCCGTACCGTGGAGCCGATGTTACCGGGGTTTTTCGGTTCCACCAGTACGACGTATATGTTGTCCAGGTAGTTAGATGTTTCGGTCATTGTGTTTCTCTGCAATATATTTAATAAAGGGTCTCTTATGATAAATCCATCTCGATTATAAGTCAAGAAAAAAAATTGAAGCTCAGGAAGTTTCGATATAGATTTAAAAAGGTTTTTCTAAATTTTTACTAAATTGCTTTGCGAGAAATTTTTAAGGAAATTTAAGGGTTGACTTCTATTATTCCTCCAGTATAATATGTACGCGATGAATAAAATGATGTTTGAATTCGATCCTGATAAAAGTGAAAGCAATAAAAAGAAACACGGCATTGATTTTGAAGAGGCCCAAGCCCAGTAGAATGATTCCGATTTTATCGAGATTCCAGCAAAAATCGTTGATGAACCTCGGTTTTTGGTAGTTGGGAAGATATCGGGACGACATTGGTCAGGAATCATAACTTATCGTGGTGAGAACATTAGGATCATCTCAGTAAGACCGTCTAGAAAAGAGGAGGTCCAATTATATGAAAGCTAAAGAATTCGATAAAAAATTTGATATGGGAGAAGATATATCCAATATCCTCGATCTCTCCAATGCGAAAAGACCCGGACAGGAGCAAAAGAGAATCAATATAGATTTCCCGGTTTGGATGATTCAGTCATTGGATAAGGAAGCAAAGCGTCTTGGTGTTCCACGTCAGTCCATTATCAAAGTGTGGCTTGCAGAGCGTCTGCAGATGGCCAATATTTGAATCGATTTTAAGCGCCGCTTTTTGAGAGTAGAGCAAAGCGCAAAACTTTTTCACAACTTTATTCTCCACAAAACGCCTCCGGCGGCGTATTACGTTTATTTTGAATTTTGAGCCGTTGCATTTTGAATTTGTTTCGGATTTCGGATTTCGGATTTCGTGCTTATTTAGCTGGTTTTTTTTTCCATTTTATGGTATTGTTTACGATGCATTAAATGGGGTGACAGATCATGAAGGTATTTATTTCTTCGACGCGTAAGGATTTGGCTGAGTACAGGGATAAAGCCATTGAGTTGGTTTTGCGTCATAAATGCGAACCGCTGGCCATGGAGTTTTTTAATGCGCAGACAGACGATGCCACAACAGTTTGCGAAGGGGAAATCCGGGAGTGCGATGTTTTTATCGGCATCTATGCCCACCGCTACGGCTTTGTACCGGACGGCGAAACGAAATCCATCACGCAACTGGAATATGAAATGGCAAAAGATTTGAAGAAACCTTGCCTGTGCTTTATCGTGGAGGAAAATCATCCATGGAATCCCAAATTCTTTGAAAGGGAAAAATATGGCGCGCTTGAGCGCTTCTTAAAAAAGCTGAAAAAGGAGTGCGTGGTTGAGTTCTTTAAAAGCCCGGAAGATTTCGGCCTGAGGCTTTCCACTTCCCTGGCAAAACATATCAAAGAGAAAGAGGGAACACCGGTCCATGATG
>JAUPLE010000899.1 GCA_030837085.1 Acidobacteriota bacterium
CGACCCGTTCGTCGAACTCTAATTTCGCTTCATTTTCCGGCGTCTCCGGGTTCGGGTCCCGCTTCTCCCAGAATTCCTTCATAAAGGCGTCCCGGGCTTCTTTATCCGGCAGGTGCTTATATATCTGTATCTCATTTTTCAGCATAATAAACCGGGCCGTGTCCAGGAACGCATCCTCCTCGTTTGCCGCATTCATTTCTAACTTTTTCGCTCCCCCGCAGGAGGCGCCGGATACTGCAATAAGGACTATTGTGAACATCAACGCCATCGATCTGATAGATATATTCTTGCTCACTTTTTCCTCCTTTAAACAACAAACAACGACGGGAAAATCGATTCCCGTCAGTCATTAATAATATCCCCAAAAAGGAATTATTTCAAGAGCAAAATTTGAATCCAATATTTTGGATAGAAAAATCATTTTTTTGAACATCACGATCAACCAGTGGAAAAATTTCCCGGGATTTCCCGGGGACCCTTAAATTTTATTTTTTTAATTAATGGATGTGATCGACATTTCAATGGCTCGATAATATTTCCAAGAAATACTCGCTTTATTTTTTAGAAATTGTCGTAAATGGAACACAATTTGCTGCTGCATTAAGGAGGCGAAGACTGCAAAATGAGCAAGAGCGAAACAAACACTCTAATCAGATGCAAGGTCTTTATATTTGAAAAAGAAAAAAATGAAACTATTTAACAAGGAGGTATTTATGAAACTATTTGTAAAACTCTCTGTAATCCTTATCTTTACATTGGCGTTATTTTACCTACCGGCCAACGCCCATTCCTAGGATAACGGCGCCATCGATGGTAAGGTTTATTCAGACGAGCAGGCTTTACCCGGCGTTGAAATTACAGTCGAATCTCTCAGCTTGATGGGTGGGAAACGGGTAACGGTAACCAACGCGGAAGGTAAATACCGGTTTGTAGCGCTTCCTATGGGCGACTATTCCATAGAAGCCAGGCTCGAAGGATTTAACACGATTAAGAAAACCGGTATCAAAGTAACCGTAGGTAAGACAGTAAGCGTCGACTTCGCCATGCAATTGGGTAAAATTACCGAGAACATCGAAGTCACTGGAACGGCGTTGATCGATGTGAAGGATTCCCAGACCGCGGTAACCAATCTAAGCAATGAGTTGATCGAACATATGCCCAACTCCCAGACGGTTGCGGCGATCGTGAACCTGGCCCCGGGCGTCACCCAGGATTCAGCTTTCGGGGCGCACGATTACGGCGTCCAGTACCAGATTGACGGTGTGGACGTTTCCGATCCCGGGTTAGGTTCGGCGTATGTATTTATCGATTACGGTGTTGTAGAAGAAGCGCAGGTCATGGGGGTTGGCGCCCCGGCCGAATACGGCGGTTATACGGGAATCGTATTCAATACGATTACCAAGAGTGGGTCAAATCAATTCAAAGGAATGTTCGATTCGTATATTCAGCCGGATAAATGGAATGACTCAAATTCCCCGGACCCGAGTCTGGCGCCGCCTAAAGAAGGCTACACCAACGCCCATCTCAGCATGGGAGGTCCCATCGTCAAGGATAAGCTCTGGTTTTTCACTGCCGGCCAGTTCCTGCAGAGAGTGCGTAAGATCACAGGCTTTACTGGTGGTAATAGCGTCTATGACCAGCCCCGTCTCTTCTTCAAATTAACCTGGCAGCCCAATGAAGATAACCGTTATAATATTTTCCTCCATGGGGATATATACAACGGCACCAACAGGGGCGCTACCGCTTATACCGCCCCCGAAGCGGTAAGAAAGCAGAAATCCCCGGAAGTTGCTTTTAACGGCAGTTTCTTGCATATTTTTTCCGACGCCACCTTTTTTGAAGCCAAATTTGCGGGTTTCATCAGCTATTATAAACTGATACCGCAGATGGGCTACAATACACCCGGTCATAAAGATCAAGGTACGAAGTGGTACTCCGAGAATTCCAGGACGTATTACCATTCGTTCCGCGACCACTTCCAGGTGAATACATCACTCAGTCACCATGCCGAGGACTTTATCGCCGGTTCCCATGATTTCAAATTCGGGCTTGAAGCTGAGTACAATCCCAATAGAGACGAATACGGCTACTCGGGCGGCAAATTTTTCCTTGATTACAAAGGCTACTTTGCAGATGATCCTGATTTCCAAAATTATTATATGTATCAATACGATGGTTACGTTACCCCTTCGAAAAGCATAAGGGTTACGGCATTTGCACAGGATTCCTGGGAAATATCCGACCGGTTGAAGATCAACCCCGGTATCCGGTTTAACTTATACAGGGGAATCCTGGCGGATCCGATTGGGACGGTTTTTAAACCCAAAATTGCCCTGGAACCGCGCATCGGTTTCACCTTCGATATATTCGGCGATCATACCACGGCCCTTAAAGCCCATTGGGGGAGATATTGCGAGAACCTTGTAACGGCAAAATTCTCCGGGCTAGCTCCTAAGCCGGACCTCATAGGATTCCTGGCGGGACCGGTTTATAATGCATGGTATGGCGGAGAGTACGGGAAAGATGATTGGGTAGAGGTATGGCGTGCAAATTATGGCGCCGCATCTACAACCGTCGATCCTGATATTAGTATGCCTTACATGGATCAATTCACTGTCGGAATAGAGAGGGAACTGTTCAAAGACCTGTCCTTTGGCGTAAACTATATCTACCGGGTCACCAAGAATTTCCAGGACCGGGTACTGGTGAACGGCGAGTTTGAACAGTTAACTTATGTAGATGAGGATACCGGGAAATCCTACACAGTCTACAGCCAGACCAACGATCCCAGTGATAACGAGTACATTATTACCAACCCGAAAAAAGGTGGACCTTACGACATTGTCGGTTTTGACCCAAAAACCACCTACAAGGGCCTCGAATTCGTGATCAATAAGAAATTCTCTAACAACTGGACCCTGTTGGCCTCATATATCCTCAGCAAAGCCACCGGTAACGTGGATAACCAGTCGGGTGGCCGTGGATTTACTGCTGTTGGAAATTCCGGTATGTTTACTGATCCGAATAACCAGATCAACACCCAGGGCCGTCTCACCATTGATCCTACCCATATGATTAAAATCCAGGGGTCGATTGTCTTGCCGTGGGATATCAACTTTGGTTTCAACTATTCCTATATTACCGGGAACACCTACAACCGCTGGCTGTATGTATCCGGCCTGGGGCAGGGGTCATCCTCTATCCTGGCGGATACCGCCGGTTCCAAGTACCGCTATAAAGCCCAATCCAATCTCGACGTAAGACTGCAAAAGGATTTCAAATTGAGCAGCAAGATCAAATTGGGTGTACTGGCAGATGCTTTTAACCTGTTTAATGCAGGAACGGTTGACAGTGTCATTACAGAGGCGGGCGCGGAATTCGGCCAGACCGTCAATATCGTCTATCCCAGGCGATATCGCCTCGGTTTAAGACTCTACTTCTAAGTCGACTATCGCAGTCGATAAATCTAAAGGGGGGGCTTACGCCCCCCTTTTTTATTTCATTCGATTTTTACTTATAGGAGATTGATATAATGATGAAGAAATACCTGGTCTTCACCTCGGTTTTACTGTTGTTCCTGGTTGGCTCCGCCGGTTCGCTCACACCGCCACCGCCGGCCGCTGAAAAGATAAAAAAGGAATTAACCTGCCACGGCCAGACAAGAATCGATAATTATTATTGGCTGCAAGAACGAGAAAATCCAAAAGTTTTAGAATATTTGAACGCAGAAAATAATTATACGAACGCTGTCATGAAACAGACAGGCATGGCTTCTTTACAACAAAAACTATACCGGGAAATCACGGCCAGGATCCAACAGCAGGATATGTCGGTCCCCTATAAATGGAACGGCTATTATTATTACAAGCGCTTCGAAACGGGCAAAGAATATTCCGTCTACTGCCGGAAAAAAAGTACTGTAGAAGACGAAAACAAGCCGGACAGCAAGGAAGAAATCCTGCTGGATGCCAATGAAATGGCTAAGGGACACAGTTATTACCATGTGGCTGGTATTTACGTGAGTTCCGACAACAACCTGGCTGCCTTTGGCGTGGATACAGTGAGCCGCCGAAAATACACCATTCATTTTAAAAACCTGGAGACAGGGAAAATATTGGCCGATACTATCCCCAACACCAGCGGCGATGTTGCCTGGGCCAATGATAATAAAACGGTTTTTTACGCGCTCAAAGACGACGCCCTGCGCCCTTATAAAATTATGAAACATTGCATCGGCAAACCGATTGCCGCTGACAACGAAATATTCCATGAAACTGACGACGCCTTTGATTTATCCGTTTTTAATTCAAGATCAAAGAAATATGTGTTCATCCTTTCGCTGAGCACCCTGTCCACCGAATACCGTTTCCTGGACGCCGATCAACCGGATGGGGTTTTCACCATTATTCAACCCAGGGAAAAGAACCTGGAGTACTTAGTCGATCATTATAATGATAAATTCTATATCCGCACCAACTGGCAGGCAAAAAATTTCCGGTTAATGGAAACCCCGGTGGGAAAAACAACCAAAGAAAACTGGACCGCTGCAATCCCGTACCGCGAAGATGTTTTCCTGGAAGAATTCGAAGTCTTTAAGAATTTCCTGGTAATGAAAGAACGCATCGACGGACTGCAGCGGCTCAAAATTATTAAATGGGAAAACCGGGAAGAACATTACCTGGATTTCCCGGAAGAGACTTATACCGCGGACTTCGGCTATAATCCGGAAATCGATACGGATATCCTTCGTTTTACTTATAATTCCCTGACTACGCCGTATTCCACTTTCCAGTACGATATGAATACCCGGACCCGGGAACTGTTGAAGCAGGAAGCAGTCGTTGGTAATTTCAGACCTTCCGATTACAAAGCGGAGCGGCGTTATGCAGTGGTTAGGGACGGTACACGGGTGCCTATTTCCCTGGTTTACAGGAAAGGCCTGGCAATGAACGGCGATAATCCGCTGCTGTTGGAAGGATACGGCGCTTATGGTTTGAGTTACGACCCTGAGTTCAACCCGGCCTACATCAGTTTGCTGGACCGCGGTTTCGTCTATGCTATCGCTCATATCCGGGGCGGCCAGGAAATGGGTCGCGATTGGTACG
>JAUPLE010000900.1 GCA_030837085.1 Acidobacteriota bacterium
CTCATGGGAATAATATGCCGGCCAATCGATACTGACGCCGTAAAGCCACAATTGCCCTATTTTACTTGACAGGTAAAAATCATCCGGGATATTTTCATGGGGATGCCTTACCATGTTTATAACGAAGTGGTCCGGTTTCTTATCTTTATGCTGCCTTAGAAACGCACTCAATACATTACCGGGACCGACTTCGATAAATAGGGCATTTTTACTCTCCAATAAACGGCTTAACCCGTCTCGAAAATTTACCGCTTCCCGTAAATGTCTTGCCCAATAGCCGGGGCTGGTTGCTTTTTCATTGGTTATCCACTGACCGGTTAAATTGGATATAAATGGAATGGTGGGATTATTAAGGGGCGTCTTTTTAACATTCTCTTCGAACTCCGCCAATATGGGTTCCATCATGGCGGAATGAAAAGCATGAGAGGTATGCAAACGCCGGACCGGCCGTCCCATTTCTTGCAGCCGGGTTTCAAATTTTTCCATGGTTTCATGGGGACCGGAAACAACGCACAAGGATGTACTATTCACAGCGGCCAGGGAAATTCCCTGGGTTAGTAAAGGTTTCAATTCCTCTTCAGGGAGTGGGACGCTCAACATGGCGCCCGAGGGAATTCCCTGCATCAAACGCCCCCTTAACACGGTCAATTTTAATGCGTCCGCCAGGGAAAACACCCCGGACAAACAGGCCGCTGCATATTCACCGATACTGTGGCCGGTCATGGCATGGGGTTTTATCCCCCAACTCATTAATAGCCTGGCCAATGAGTACTCGAAACAAAAAATCGCCGGCTGGGTGATTTCAGTCCGGTTAATAGCGCCCTGTTCCGGGCTTTCGTTTGTAGGATATAAAATTTCTTTAAGATCAAAGTTCGCCTGGGATTTTAATATCTCGAAACAGCGGTCCATTTCCTGGCGAAATACCGGCTCTTCATTGTACAATCCCAATCCCATGTTTACATATTGGGCGCCCTGGCCGGGGAACATAAACACTACCGGTCTATCTTTTTCTTTGGTATGGAAAGCCTGGACTTTATCCGGGTTTGTCGTGGTCAATGCAGCCACGGCGTCATTTAAGTCGGTGCAGACAATTGTTTTCTTATATTCGAAAGTTTCCCTGCCGACGCTTAGGGTGTATGCCGCGTCAGCAAGGTTCAGCCCGGTATTTGTTTTAAAAAAAGCGGTTAAGTTCTCTGTCATTTTGTCTAACGAGGATTGCGTTTTGGCGGATAAGAACAGCAAATAATAAAAAATTTTGGGAAGTCCAGAAACCTTTTTATAAAAAGGTTTCTGGCCGCCGGAGGCGTCATATTGTTCAAGGACGATATGGGCATTGGTGCCGCCAATACCGAAGGAACTGACGCCGGCTCTCAGGGGGTATTGGTCGTTGCGCCACTCTTTCAGGGTGGTATTGACATAAAAAGGACTGTCCTGAAAATCGATCTGGGGGTTTGGGGTTTGGAAATGAAGGCTTGGTGGAATTAAACGGTGTTCCAGGGCCAATACGGTTTTTATGAACCCTGCCACACCGGCGGCTGAATAGAGGTGCCCCATATTGCTTTTTATTGTCCCTACCGCGCAGTATCTTTTTTTATCTGTATGAAATGCCTGTGCCAGGGCTTCGATTTCAACGGGATCGCCCAGGGGAGTGGCAGTGCCGTGGGCTTCGATATAAGTAATGCTTTCTGGTTCCACTTCAGCCGTGACCTGGGCGGCCCGGATGACTTCCACCTGGCCCTGTATGCTGGGGGCGGTGTAACCGACTTTGCGATATCCGTCATTATTGATAGCCGTACCTTTGATAACGGCATAGATATGATCCCTATCGGCAACGGCATTCGCCAGCGATTTTAACACCACTACACCTACGCCGTCGCTAAATAAAGTACCGTCAGCCCGGGCATCAAAACTCCGGTTGTGACCGTCCGAGGAAAGGATCATGCCCGGTTCGTAGATATAGCCGCGTTTATCCGGGTAGCCAATGGAAACTCCTCCGGCCAGTGCCATTTCGCATTCGTCGTGCAGCAAGCCCTGGGTGGCATAATGAATGGCTACCAGCGACGTGGAACAAGCGGTCTGGAGTGAGACAGAGGGCCCTTTTAAATTGAGTTTATAGGAGATATGGGTGCACATGAAGTCTTTATCTACCAGTTGAGCGGCCGTGAATCCATTCACATTCCAGTCTTTGCCGGAAAATAAAGTCAACCCGGCCCAATAATAATTGGGAGAAGCCCCGGCATATAATCCGATGCGTTGGTTATAGGTAAAGGGATTGTACCCGGCGTCTTCCAGGGCATGCCATACGGTCTGCTGGAATATACGCATCTGCGGGTCCATGATCTGCCCTTCCCAGGGGGTATAGCCGAAAAAAGAGGCATCGAAATACTCGACTCCTTCGATTATTCCTTTTGCCTTGACATAATTGGGCTTTTTGATGGTTTCGCTAGCTGCGCCATCTTCCAGTAGTTCTTCCGTAGTGAAAAAGTGGATGGTTTCTACGCCGTTCTTTAGGTTTTCCCAGAATTCATGGAGATTACGGGCGCCCGGGAAAATACCGGCCATGCCTATCACTGCGATTTCATGGCTGGTTCTACTGTTATCCGGTTGGATTCGTTCTTTGAATTTAACCTGCTCGTTTTCTAATGTATCGTTTATTTCCGTTTCTTCTTTTTTTTCGGATTCTTTTTCAGCGATCAATTGGGCTAAGGCCCGGATAGTGGTGTATTCAAATAGTGAAACGATGGAAATTTGTTTATGGAATTCTTCTTTTATTGCGTTATTTAGTTTCATGATATCGAGGGAGGTTCCGCCCAGGTCAAAGAAGTTATCGTCAATGCCGACGCGTTCTTTTTCCAGGATTTGCCGCCATATTTCGGCCATTCGTTTTTCTGTCTCATTATCCGGGGCAATAAAAGTCTGTTGGGAATCATCCACTACCTGGACACTCGGCAGACGTTTGCGGTCGACTTTGCCGATACTGGTCCAGGGAATTTCTTCTAGTTTTATAATATGGGTGGGGACCATATAATCAGGCAATTGACCGGCCAGCCGGCTTTTTATATCACCGGCGTCAAAGTTTCCCGTACAGACGACATAAGCGGCAAGGTATTTATCCCCGGATTTCCGCGTTTCGTCGATGACTACGGCTTCCTTGATATTTACTATAGAAGTCAGCCGGGTTTCGATCTCCGCCAGTTCGATGCGGTAGCCCCTTATTTTGATCTGGCGGTCGATGCGGCCCAGGAATTCGATGTTGCCATTATTTAACCAGCGGGCTAAATCGCCGGTGTGGTAGAGTGGTGAGTCATGATTAAACAAAAGTTTTTCGGGGTCCGGACCGGCGGGCGGTTTTTCAAAAAAGCCCCTGGTTAATTCAACCTGGTTCATGTAACCGCGCGTCACCCCCGGACCGGCTACGCATAATTCACCCCCTACTCCAATCGGAGAGGGAGTTCCATACTTATCATTTATATATATCTTGTACCCGGCAAGTGGTTTTCCGATGGGCACAACACCTGCCAAATCCAGCGACGCCGGACATCTATAATAAGTCGAGCAAACCGTACTTTCGGTTGGCCCATATGTGTTGTAAACGTGCGCAATCTCCAGGAA
>JAUPLE010000901.1 GCA_030837085.1 Acidobacteriota bacterium
ACCCTTTTGAAAAAGGGTTCCGACACCTCCCAAAACTTTTCATCATTTAACCAAAAGCTTTTGGAAGTCCAGAAACCTTTTCTCGAAAAGGTTTCTGGCCGCCGGAGGCAAAAAAAACATTTTCCGCACACATGGGAATCAAGCGGTCGCCGGTTCGGGGGTAGGGATTGCAGCATTTAACCAATCTTTCCAGGTCCATGGTATGCATATCCATGAAATGATGAATAAAAATCGCTTTCATATGTTCCGCGCCCAACGCCAGCTTTTGACGGCTCGACAGGTGGCCGGTGTCAATAGAACGTAGGATGTTTTTTATCCGCGCCAATATTCGTTCATCCAGGTTACTGGAATCTGCCGCGGACCACATTTGATAAATCCTATCCCGGATTATGGAAAAGCCTTCACTGTCTAACCCGGGCAAAGCTTTGTTGGTGCAAATGGCAATGCAATTCTCTTCCCCCAGGAACGACTTCAAATTGGTGTACTCGTTACCTTCAAGCTGTAAATAAAAGGATATGGCAAAACATGAATAATGTGAACAGGGAACCGGGTTAAAATCGCCTTTCTTTATGTAGGGGCTGCGTTCCAATTGGTGAACGATGCAGGGAATAGTGAGTCGGAGGTTTTTGGCATCTAATCCTTCGGCGTTGCCGCTGAAGGTGATAGGTTGAAACATAAGGGATAATGCTTTCGATTGGAAGAAGAAATCGGCGATATGAGGAATTTCAGCGTCATTGATTCCCCTGGCTGCCGTGGCCACCAGCGAGTAATGAATACCTTCGGCTTCCAGGATTTCGATCAATGCCATTTTTTGTTTCGATAAATCCGTACCGCGGAGGGACGCATATATAGCAGGAGAAAACCCGTCGAATTGCAGCGCAACTATGGTTTCGGTGCGTTTAAATATATCCCTTATTTTCTTATCGGCCAGCAGCCGCAGCCCATTGGTGGACACAGAAACCTGTGATACGCCTTTGGCCAGCGCAATGTCGATCATGGCTTCCAGCCTGGGGTGAAGCGTGGGTTCTCCCCCGCTGATGTTAATGACATCCATTTTCCCTTCGGTGGCCAGTAGGTTATCGATGATTCCTGAAAATTCCCTGACCGTCAGCGAATAGGGCTGTGTATCGTTTTTCAGGCAGATGGGACAGTTTAATTGACATTGGTTGGTTATTTCGATGACGGGCAAGCAGGTGTGCTGCCGGTGCTGCGAACAAAGCCCGCAGGAATCCGGGCAGCCCTTAAATATCTCCACATTTAGTTTTAATGGTTCCTGGCCGGGTTTGACATAATGGACGCTGTCTTCATACCATTTTACATCGGAAGAAATTAATACTCGGGATAGGCCGTGGCGTGGACATACTTTTTCAAGATAAACGCCTTCTTCGCTGTCCCGGTTTATTACGTCGGCCGGGATTTTCGCTTTGCATTCGGGGCATAAGGCCGTCGTATGGTAATAGACTCTATTCATTGTTTTCCTCCTTAAATTCCACCGTTGACATGGATGTTTTGTCCGTTAATGTAAGAAGCCCTGTCTGAAGCCAGGAATGCGACTACTTCAGCGACTTCTTGCGCGGTCCCTGCCCTTCCGGCGGCGCAGTGTTTCATGAATTCCGCTTTCAAATCTTCCGGCACTCCCTGTGCGACTCCGCCCTCGAGGAGCCCGGGGACCACGGAATTCACCCGGATACCGAATTTTTTTAATTCCGGCGCCAGTGCGTAAGTGAATCCTGAAATCGAAGCTTTGGTCATGGCATACATAATAGGGACGGCCAGCACCCGTTCACCGGCGATAGATCCCATGGAGATAATAACGCCGGTTCTGTTACGAATCATTCCCCGCACTACGGCTTTGGTCAAAAAGATAGTACCTTTCATATTGATATCGATAGCCAGGTCTACGTCCTCTTCTTCCAGCATGGCAAAGGGCATTACCTGGCTGACCCCGGCATTATTCACCAGGATGTCGATACGGTTTACTTCTTTATACAATGTTTCGATTGTCCCTGTGATTTGCCTGGGGTCCCTGAAGTTTAATAGAACGGCCCTGGCGCTCTTCAACTCTTCCACCAACTCCCTGGCTTTTTCTTCATTGGCGTGATATGAAAAAATTACCTGTGCTCCGTAACGGGTTAATGCCCTGCAAATTTCGGTCCCGATGTAGCCTGTTCCCCCGGATACAAATGCGATCTTTCCAGCTAACATTATTAATCCTCTTTTGCGGCGGTTTGTCTTAATTGGATAATTTGGGCCAGGTCGCCTACCGTAAGGATGGAAAAGAGTTCCATTTTACTCATGCCTTCCTTGTACCTGTCGCCGCTTCCTTTTAATTTAGCCCCGATTAATTCCTCGCCATGTTTTGTCAGTTTTCCATCATTGAACATCGATGCGGCATCGGCGCCGGCAGAGAAAATTTCATTGGTTTTAAGAACCACGCCGAAGTTCTGTTCGATGTGATAGATAATCTCGACAAAATCAATACTGTCGGCGCCCAGGTCTCTCACTAACGCATACCCGGGTTTTATTTCGTCGATAGAGCTTAAACCCAGCACCGGAAGCAGCATCTCTCTTAACTTATTCTCTATGTCCATATTAAACGCTCCTTTTTTTTTCTTTTATGGAATAATATACTTCATTGGTGGTTTTTTCAATGGGACTAAAGTCCTTTTTTTAAAAACGGGACTTTGGTCCCGGTGGAAAAAGATGAAAAAAATAACCTCAAAGAACGCGAAGGAACGCGAAGAAAGATTTTGAATTTATTTTCTCTATTATTTTTTATATCCGATTGGAATAATGGCCCCAATTTGATGTTCATTTTTTATTTTAATTAATTTCCCTATTTCTTTTTCAGCGACCAGTGGCCCGGTCATGAAACAACTTCCTAATCCCATACTCTCCGCGGCAAGTAAAATCAACATGCATACACAGGAAATCGATTTTACAAAATTATCCCTTTCCCATTGAGACAGCGGAGATGAATTAGTTCCCATCATAAACGAAATGGAATTGACTACCCGGAAGGTAGGAATAAGTAAAACAGGGGCGGTACGGAAATGTATAAAATTTCTTGCATATTGGGAAAAACTCTCTTTATAATCCTCGCGAATGCTTTCTTTGACTCGTTCAGCCGCCGATTGAACTGTCTCCGTGATTTTATCGATTATGCCGCGGTCATTTACCACCGTGATTTCCCAATTTTTTTTATTGGAGGC
>JAUPLE010000101.1 GCA_030837085.1 Acidobacteriota bacterium
CCTATGGGCGCAGGAACTTAAATTCCCGACTGTCAGCCCGAAGGCATCCGTGACCCAGACCATCGGTGTAACGGACATTACCATCAATTATTTCCGCCCCGGCGTGAAAGGGCGGGTGATTTGGGGTGGGCTGGTTCCGTATGACAAGACCTGGCGGACCGGCGCCAACAGCGCCACCACCATCGAGTTCAGTACCGATGTGATGATCGAGGGCAATAAAGTGGCAGCCGGGAAATACGGTATTTTTACCATTCCCGGTACGGAAGAGTGGGTCGTCATTTTCAGCAAACAGGCCGATATCTGGGGCGATTATGACTATAAAGAGAGCGAGGATGTGCTGCGGATTAAAGTCACTCCCAAACCTGCGCCATTATCCTGTGAGTGGATGATGTTTGTTTTCACGGAACTGGCGGAGGATTCGGCTAAAGTCGTCTTGTTCTGGGAAAAATTAATGGTTGGTTTTACCGTCAAGGTAGACACCAAGGGAATGATCTTCGGTAATATCGAGAAGACCATGGGCCGGTATTGGGTGCCGCCGTATCAGTCCGCGAGATATGCTTTTGATAACGGGATGGTTGACAAAGCCAAAGAGTTGATCGATTTATCCGTAAGTCTTAAACCCGGGTATGGCAATACGTTGTTAAAGGCCAAGATTTACCAGAAGCTGGCAAAGACCAAGAAAGATAACGCGGAAGTCATCAAAATGTTGGAAAAAGCCGCCGAGTTTGGCAAAGCGCTTCCTCCAAGTCAGCAGCAGTACGCGCAGGAAGCCCAAAAGTTACTGGATGAATTAAAAGCTAAGAAATAACTGGAATTCCAGGTTAAAGGAGTTACGGCTGAGGGTAGGATAAGCCATTTTCCCCTCAGCCGTAATCTCTTTTGTATAAAATTCAAGAAAGAAAGGAGAAAAAATGAAGCGAAAAAATTTTTTAGTAGTAATGTCGGGTTTATTTATGTTAATTTTATTCTTGGGGTACTTTTCGCCGCAAGCGCAGGCTCAAATCGAGTCATGTCCCACAAAGTACCAGGCGCTGGCTGTTAGTAAGATAGTCGAGGGAAATCCTTCGGGTGGGGTCATCTTATTCGAAATAGCGGACCTGGATACGAAGTGTTATAAAGAGCTGCGTGTTTATGTCCATGTAATGAACGATGCTTACACGACAAAGCCCTTCACCGCGGGTTCTAACCTGCAAATCAAAGCATACCACGCCATTGGCAGCGGCTCCTGGAACTACTTCAGCGAGCAATTCCCCATGAAATATACAAGTGAGATCTATGGATTGAGTTTGATACCGGTTATCGGGGAGAAGACGCGGATTGTCGTATTTGGTTATAATATGCCGAAGGTTAAATTGAAAGTGGATGTCGCCGCATACCTTGTGAAATAGCATACAAAGAAACTAAACCCCTGCTTTGAAAATAGCCACCAAGGCGCGAAGGCACAAAGGAACACCAAGGGGGGGATTATCCGTAGGGACCTGATTTATCGGTAGGGGCTTGATTTATCAAGCCCTTCACCGGCGTTCATCTTTTGGGTTTGATGAAATCAAACCCCTACATTGTCGTATCATTCATGGAAAGGAGGGAAAAGGGATAATTGTTAATTGTCAATTGTTAATGGTTAATTTTTAATAGAGAAGAAAACCAGGGAAGAGAAAAATTGGGAAAAGAACCCCAAATCGTGACGGCTTTCCTTTTTTCAGCCAAAAAGATCGGCAAAAAGCGGCGGCAGGGATTTTTTTCGGTTAAATACTCCATAAAAAGCGGCCGCAGGGATTTTTTTGGGGAAAAAACTCCATCCGACGTGGAATATTCCATTTTTCATCACCTGAGATCGCTTCCGACGACGCTGGAGGTATCATTCGCGCCAAATAAATAGCAGCCGCCTGGTGGGGTGCAATTTTTTGTCAAATTGCGTGTAAGCGACCAGAATTGCCCGAATGTTTTGTAGAATTTTGCCCGGAAATTTGCTTTTTCCAGGACTTTCCCGGCAAATCGGAACAGGAAAACCGAAATATCCCCGGGTTTACCCGCGAAAAACACAAATCCCGCGAAAAAGACGATTAGCGATTAAGCGACACTCAAATAATCCCCCCCTTGGTGAACCTTGGCGCCTTGTACTGGCGTGCCTTGGTGGCTATTACAACAATCGGGCTTGTTCCTCTTTTGCCTGTTTCAATTCATTCTCCAGGTCGTCAATAAGGGCTGCTGAGAAATTGCCGTGCAAATATATTTTTTCTCTTTCCTTTGTCAGGCTTTTCTCATAGGCGGAAGAACCGACGAAGGGTTTTCCTTTTATCAACAAGTATATCATGCCGCCGGGGACCAGGAGTAAAGGGAAAATAAATGTATAAGATTCAATGTTACTCCATGGCAGCACTTCCATTTTTATAAGTATGCCCAGGGTTATGATTAAAATAGCCAGGACAACGGGCAGCCAGAGATAATGATTGCGTACCTTTTTTCGGGCCAGGACATCGAAGTGTTCTTTTCGTTTCTTTTGTTCCGCTAATGCTCTTTCCAGGGCGGCGATCCGTGGAACCAGTTCCTTGAGTCTCCTGTACCTGCTGCTTTCTTCTTCCTGGGCGACCGGCGCGGGTTTCTTAACAGGGGCTTCGTTTGCCGCTATATCGAAATCGGGCCTGGAACGACCGAAAGGTCCTTTGGGGCCATCGATATCGAAACCTTCCCGTTTTCGTTCTTCCGGCAGTGCGACGGAATCCAATAATTGCGCCACCCGGTAACGCTGCCCGGTTTCGCCGTCGAAATATTCACCGATGCCTTCCCGTTCATAACCCAAAAGAAATGAGTAAGAGACTGTACGCGCATATTTGCCGGCGACTTTGTTCTTCTCCCTGTAGTCGTCCGAGAGAGTGGCGGGTAGAGGTAAAGGTAACGGAATGAGTTCTTCGATTTTCATTTGTGGGAAACTTTTATTGATTTCCCGCAGGGCGCTGCGGATTACGCTGAGGTGTTCGCGTTTCTGGGCGCCGCGGATGTGGATTTCGATGGTTCTTTCCACTTCATCGGCCCGGATCAACGCGCAGGTGTGAAAGAGATCGCTTTCCAAAACCATGCCGGTGCGCCAACTTTGTCCGGGCGCGAGGTCTTTGTGCAATTTGACCAGCAACCGGGATATGACGGATTTGGGCAGAAAATCATAAGTCAATATAAAATCCAGGGTGGGGCGCGTTTCCTCCGGCAGTGGCAGCGGCGGTTCTTTGGTGTCCAGCAAAGCGGGCACCAGGATGGTCTCTTCATCCAGTGCGTAGCACAGCTCGAATTTTTGCATTAATTTCACGATGTAATTTTGTTCACCCGGGGTATAGGGCCGGTTTTCCAGTTCCTGGATGTACGGGCAGGTTTTTGTTTTCTCTTCGTTGATGATATGGTTAAGC
>JAUPLE010000902.1 GCA_030837085.1 Acidobacteriota bacterium
ATGTTGGTCGAATTATTCTCTTAAATGGGCTGGGGAATCTCATTGTAGGTTGTGTACATCACAATGTAGGTATGTGCGACCTCATTGCTGGTAGCTGCGACCTCTATGTAAGCAGTATATATCTCAATGGTGGTAGCCGGAGCCTCTATATAATGCGTAAATATCTCATTTTTTTAATGGTTTGATCTTAAAATGAGATATTAGTATCTCTAATAGCGTAAAGATATTCTCACAAAATTGAGGAGCGACTCAAAAAAAAGGGTAAAAATGGGCAAAAAAATGCGGCTCCCCCCGGGAACATGAATGGAACCTGGCTAAAATCGGTTATATAACAGAATTAAAAGCCGTTTATTCAACAGTCAACGGAAAAATTTCTATAAAACCTCCTTGTTCAAATACCTCGGACAGGTTGCGAAAATCACTCGTTTATATTATAATTCATTACATGAGCAAGCTTGAGAAGTTAATAGAAAGATTTTTATCAAAGCCGAAAGACTTTTCCTATGATGAGCTTAAAACTCTGTTAAATAGATTTCAATACTACGAGGTAAAGTCCGGGAAAACTTCAGCTCACGGGTTGCGTTTATGAACGAGATTACATAAAGCATTATACGTCTGCATAAACCGCACCCGGGAAATATCTTAAAGCGGTATCAATTAGATTTGGTCGAAGAAGAATTAAAGTCGGAGGGGGTAATCAAATGAAAGACATGTTACAATATAAGGATTATATAGGTTCTGTTCACTTCAGCACGGAAGATGGGGTTTTTTTCGGTAAAATCGAAGGGATAAGTGATCTTGTTACCTTTGAAGGGTCCAGCGTCAAAAAAATAAAAACCGCCTTTCAAGAGGCTGTAGAGGATTATATCGCTATTTGCGAAGAAACAGGCAAAGTCCCGCAAAAATCTTGTAAAGGTGACTTTTATGTAAGAATCTCCCCTGAACTTCATAAAAAAGCAGTCCAGAAATCGGTAATCCAGGGAGTTCCGTTAAATAAAATCGTTCAGCATGCGCTTGAAAAAGAGCTGCTAACCCCGGCATAAAGGTGGAATAAAGCCAAAAGGAGACGATTTCCTGCCTATGCTTGATGCTTTTTCTTCATCCTATTGAATAATTACCCGCGGTATTATAAAATATAATTTGAGAAAATGGAATTTCACTACCAGGAGGGTTTACATACGATGGGGATCCGAGGTCTTGTCAGACAAAAGTGTTTCCATCAAAAATGTAGTGATCACAACAGATGAATTTACTGCCAGTCGAGCTGTTAAGTGATCGAGCTCAACATCCTTCGCCCCGTATCCATGAGCTAAACTATGGGAATTCCTCAAATATCCTACACCATCTACAATAGTTCCAACACCGGAAAATACCTTTCTTCCATCTTTTGAAAGAAGTTTATCATCCAGGCATATCTTCAGTGCTTCTTGTTCAAAGTCCGAATTCAGTTGTAAAGCCGGATAATTCAATGCAGCATCAATCACCCTAACACTTTTCATCGTTTCCGTCGCCTGTTCTTCGATTACTTTGGCCAAATTTATATAAAGCGAATTTATTACTTCGGCCTTTGCTCGTGCACGAAGCCAAACCACGAAAGCCTCCCTTATTTTAAAGAATCCAAAGCCCTGGAAGAAACGCTTGAACTCTTGCGCCGGCATGATGTCATCCTGGAAGAGAAAGGCGGTCTACGTATTGCCAGTGAACTGACGCGGCGCTGGATAATCCGGCAAAAAACCGAAAAGAGTGAATAAGCGGGAACATGATCTTCAAATAATAAATCGCGAAGCATGAAGCACGCCGCGCTGCCTCTTTTTCTCCGTTGCCTATGATTTTTCAATATGCTATAATTGCTCCAGGTGAAAGCAGATGAAAATGAAAAAATTGCCCATTGGGGTATCGGATTTCAAAAAAATGGTGACAGGCAATTACTATTACGTAGATAAAACCCTGTTTATTAAAGAAGTCATCGACAGCGGCGATACCATATTACTTATTCCGCGGCCCCGGCGTTTCGGGAAGACGCTCAACATTTCCATGCTGAAATATTTTTACGATTGCTGCCCCGCCAAATGGGTCCCAGGTTCGGAACAACCTCCCGTCCCTTCGGGCGGTGGAACGGAACCCCCCGGTAATAATAACTATAAGGATTTATTTGCTTCACTGGCAATCTGTGAGGCTGGCCAGGAATACCTCGATAAAATGGGCAAACACCCGGTTATTCTTTTATCCTTCAAAGACATAAAGGATACGGACTGGGAATCTTGCCTGGATAATATAAAAAAACTTATCCAGGCCGAGTATGCCCGCCATTACTACCTGCTTGAAAGCCAAAAACTGCTGCCGCATGAACGGGATTATTTCCGGAAGATCATCGATCTAACTGGAAATAAAAGCGACTATGCAAACAGCCTGGAAAAACTGCTGATCTTCTTAAGCCGTTTTTACAATAAACAGGCGGTTATTTTGATCGATGAATACGACGCCCCGGTACATGCCGGTTATCATTACGGGTATTATGACGAAATTATTAATTTTATACGCAACTTCCTGGGCGGGGGGCTGAAAGACGTCGACCAATACCTGGAAAAAGGTATTGTAACAGGGATTATGCGTATTGCCAAAGAATCGATTTTTTCCGGTTTTAACAACCCCGGCGTGTATACGCTGCTGTCGTCAAAATTTAACGACTGTTTTGGGCTTACTGAAGAGGAAGTAAAAACCATATTGGCGAATTTCCAGGTTTCGGATATGCTTGACCAGGTGCAATTGTGGTATAACGGTTACCGGTTCGGCGGCAAGGTCATTTATAATCCCTGGTCTATTATCAATTTCCTGAATAGCGATGAGAAAGAATTGCTGCCTTACTGGATCAATACTTCCAATAACGAGATTATAGAAACCTTGCTCACCAGGCAGGGAGCCGAACTTAAAGAAGAATTGGAACAGCTCATCCGCGGCGAGTCCATCGAAAAACCCATCGATGAGAATATCGTTCTTAAATATATCGACGCCGATGAAGAATCTTTATGGAGTTTCCTATTAATGGGCGGATACCTCAAACAGACCGGCAAAAGAAGGGACCCGGCCTCAGGGAAGTTTTTTTATACCCTCTCGATTCCCAATGAAGAAGTAAAGGTTACGTACACCAGGATAATCGATCGCTATTTTTCCACTAAGATCGAAAACGAGAAACTGGAGGTCATGCTCAAAGCATTGATCGCCGGCGATATCAAACTTTTCGAAAAAATGTTGAAGATGGTTGTGTTGGCTGTGTTTAGTTATCACGATTTCGGCAATGAGCCGGAGAAAGTTTATCATGCCCTGGTAGCCGGTCTGCTGATCTGGATATCCAACACCCACGAAGTAAAATCCAACCGCGAATCCGGTTACGGCAGATATGATATTATGATTATTCCCAAAGACCCCGCCCAAACGGGCTATGTAATCGAATTCAAATCGGTAGATAAAGATGAGAATGAAACGGTAGAAAACGCGATTAAAGCTGCCCTGGCCCAGATCGAAGCAAAGCAATATGAAACCGAACTGGTGGAAAGAGGAATTAAAAATATTAAGAAGCTGGCCATTGTCTTTTTAGGCAAAGAGGTCTTTGTAAAAGAACCCCCCATGCTGGGGGCTCGTTTGTAGAACCATTACGGGAGGAATAATTTATTAAGGAGGATTTCTTGTATGGAGCGGTTTTCCTTCGTGCCTTTGTGGCCATTTTTATGGCAGGGTTGGAACTAAAACCATTTTTCTTCTTAACTGGCTTGAATGTTTGAGGGATTTGTATTAGAATAGAGATGGAGGCAGATAGATGAAACCCAAAATATATATCGAAACCACCATTATTAGTTATCTAACCGGTAAACCAAGCCGAGATATTATCATCGCAGCCCATCAACAAATCACCGAGGAGTGGTGGCGAACCAGGCGACATTTTTTCGATTTATATGCTTCGCAACTTGTTATTCGCGAAGCGGGCGCAGGGGATGAAGAATATTCCCAAAAAAGACTAAATGCTCTGAGTGAAGCCGAATTGTTAGAAATCACAGAAAGCGCATTATCCCTGGCAAAAATACTCATTGAAAAAGGCGCCGTACCCCAAAAAGCAGAAGAAGATGCACTTCATATAGCGATTGCAGTAGTGAATGGCATCGATTACTTCATATCCTGGAATTGTAAGCATATTGCCAACGCTAAAATGCGCAGCAAGATAGAACAAGTTTGCCAATCTTGTGGCTATGAACCCATTATTATTTGTACCCCTGAAGAGTTATTGGAGGATTAATAATGATAAAAGATATCATTGTAGAGGAAGTAAGGAAAGAAAGGGATAACCATGCATCTAAATTCAATTACGACATGCATGCAATCTATGAGGACTTAAAAAAGCAAGAAAAAAAGAGTAAACATAAATTTGTAACCTTACCTCCCAAATATATCAAAAAGTCAGCTTAAAAAAAGCCCACCGAACATACGAAAGAGGTGAGGAAACCATCATGGAATATCTGAAAACCGCCCCCATCCCGAAACTCACCCCGACAGAAAAAAAGTACTGGGCATGGAAGAGGCAAAAATTCTGTCTGTCCCATTTGTCATCCGCGACATTATAGTCCACTTAGGAACCGATAGATACCCAGCAGATATTCCTGGGCATTAACCACCATAATATCATTATGATCCCCCTGCTCAAAGAGCATGAGATTTTTCGGCTCCGGCGCCCACTCATACAACTTTTTCCCATGCGAAACATTCACCAGGCTATCATGTTTCGCATGCATTATAAGCGTCGCCCCTTTATATCCCGCCAGTTTTTGCTGGTGGTTAAAGGTTTTTTTCACTTCCTCTCGCAGGGCTTCCATTGCGACCGCAATCTCAGAAGGCTGTACCCTCAGCATAACCCGCTCCAGGATATCGGCAATGCCGCTTTCAATAATTAATCCCGCGATACCTGGGAATAAAGAAACGCCGTGCAAGGCATATAAAGAACCTATGGAACGACCGAATAAGATCAACCGCTCAGGCGGTTGATTAATGGCTTTTATTATCGGCGTTACATCCTCCAGCATCGCGGCCAGGGCCGGGGTTCCCGTGGACATACCGTAACCACGGTATTCGGCCAGCAAAATATTGTAACCCATCTGGTCGAATACAGGAACATAAAGATCGATGTAGTCGGCGACGACTTCCCCATTCCCGTGAAAAAAAATAATGGTTTTCGCGTCCGGGTATTTGTGTTGGAAATAGCAAGCCAACCTGGCAGCGCCGCAATCCACCCAAAAGGGATTTGCAAAAGCCTCATCCCGTGGGAAAAAATATCGCTCCGTAACCAACGGATGATCAAAGATAGATCGGTTCATAAGTATGCTCCTTATAATAAGCCTTTATATTAACAAAAAAATAGAAAATAGCAAGCGCGAATGAAGAAAACCCCTGGCATCGGAAAGTAATTACCGGTCTTTCCCCGGAAATTATTTGAATTCTCATTACCGGTATGCTATACTTTGAAAGAGTAAATGGTAAACGATCATGATGATGAATAAATTTTCTGTCGGCGAATCCGATTTTAGAAATATTATTACCGGCAACTTCTACTATGTCGATAAATCTCTCTTTATCAAGGAAATTATCGACAGCGGCAACAGGGTTATCCTGGTTCCCCGTCCCCGGCGCTTCGGGAAAACCCTCAATATTTCGATGTTGAAATACTTTTACGATTGCTGCCCGGAGCGCTTACCGCTGTTCCCGGATACTGCCGAACCGGACGGCAAGCCCGCTGCTCCCGCGAATACCTATAAAAGCTTATTCGCTTCCCTGGCCATCGCCGACGCAGGCCCTCAATACCTGGAAAAAATGGGCAAACACCCGGTTATTTTCCTTACTTTTAAAAATATCAAGGAACTGGACTGGGAAACTTGCCTGGATAAGATCAAGTCGCTTATCCAGAGAGAGTATACCAATCATCACTACCTGTTGAACAGCCGGGTATTGCTCCCACAAGAAAAAAATTATTTCCAACGGATCATCGATCTAAAGGGCACCCTGGGGGAATATGAGAACAGCCTGGAAGCCCTGCTTATTTTTTTAAGTCGTTATTACGGCGAAAAAGCCGTTGTTTTGATCGACGAATATGACGCCCCGATTCATGCGGGCTTCAACAAGGACTATTATGAAGAGATTATCAGCTTTACCCGCAATTTCCTGGGGGGCGGGCTGAAAGATACCGGCCAATACCTGGAAAAAGGCGTAATAACCGGGATTATGCGTATCGCCCAGGAATCGATTTTCTCCGGCCTGAATAACCTGGGCGTATTTACACTGCTGTCGGAGGAGTTCAACGATAAATTCGGATTCACCGAAAAAGAAGTAGAAACAATGCTCACGGCTTTCAACGCCCAGGACAGGTATGACGAAGTACAGCAGTGGTATAACGGTTACAACTTCGGCGGCTGCATTATTTACAATCCCTGGTCTATCACCAGCTTTCTCGACAGTAAAGGAAGAGAATTAAAACCTTACTGGATCAATACCTCGGACAATGAAATCATCGAAAACCTATTGTCCGGGGGAGGTAAAGAGCTTAAGGTAGAGATGGAACAACTCATCCGCGGCGAGCCCATCGAAAAACCCATCGATGAAAACATCGTGCTTAGAGATGTCGGCGCTAATGAGGATTTGCTGTGGAGTTTCCTGATGATGGGCGGTTACCTGAAAAGTACAGGCAAAAAAAGGAACGAAGCATCCGGTAAAATACTTTATAACCTATGCATCCCCAACATGGAAGTCAGGGATACTTATACACGAATCACCCGGCGTTTCTTTTCATCCAAAATCGAAAACAGGCAACTGGAAATTATGCTCACAGCATTGATCGATGGAGATGTCAAGCTCTTTGAAAAAATTCTCCGCAAAGTAATATTAGCGGTTTTCAGTTACCACGATTTCAGCGGCGAACCGGAAAAAGTCTATCATGCCCTGGCAGCCGGTATGCTCACCTGGATATCCGATACCCATGAAATCAAATCCAACCGCGAATCGGGCTACGGCAGGTACGACATCATGATTATTCCCAAAAACCTGGCTAAAATCGGCTATGTGATCGAATTCAAAACCGTGGACACGGAAGAAAACGATACGGTGGAGTCAACAGTGAAAGCGGCCCTTAAGCAGATCGAAGAAAAAAAATACGAGACGGAACTGACGCAGCGAGGAGTAAAAAATGTTAAGAAACTGGCCGTGGTTTTTAAAGGAAAAGACGTTACCGTCAGAGAGGGTTAATAGATGAACCGATTATTTTTATTGCCCATGATTTCCCTGGCCCTGATTATTTTCCTCTACTTCCTTATCAAAATCGGCGGCGCCCTGCGGAAACTGAAACCCATTATCCTCTTTCTTATGGGAATATTCCTGGTAAGCGGAACCATCGCGATTTTGAAATCGGAAGCGATTTCAAAACTATTTTATTCGGAAACATTGATCTTTATCCTGCAATTGATCATACTCTTTTTCCTCCTGGTCATCGCGGTGAAACTCATCGTCTTTATTGTTTTCGATGCCTATATCAAAGAAGACAGGTTTCCACGGATGATTAAAGACATCGTGGTCATTGTCCTTTATGTGGTAGGGTTGCTATTCATTGCCAAATATTACCTGAAACTCCGGGTTGCCGAAGTCCTGGCTTCCGCCGCCGTAGTAACCGTAGTGGTCGGCTTTGCCCTCCAGGATATCCTGAAAGACCTTTTTTCCGGCGTCGCCGTAAACCTGGAAGAATCGCTGAGAATCGGCGATTGGATTAAAATCGGCGAATTCGAAGGCCGCATCGAACAATTCCGCTGGCGCTCCCTCAAAATCAGGACCACGGACAATGTCCTGGTGGTGATTCCTAACCAAATCGCCTCCAAAGAAGCAGTGAAAAATTTCGGCCATGCGGGTTTACCTTTTGCCTTACGTTACCAGCTCGGCGTGAGCTATAAAAATTCACCCGACCTGGTGATAAAAACCCTCATGGAAGTATTGACTTCCATTGATATGATATTGAAAGACCCGGCGCCGGAAGTGTTTATCTGGCATTTTGATTCTTCCTCCATTATTTATGAGCTGAAATATTTCTTTAAAGATCTGTCGAAGAAAAGTATTATACAAAGCGAAATCAACCGCAAAACCTGGTACGCATTCAAACGCGCCGGCATTGAGATCCCGTTCCCCATTCGCGATGTCTACTTGAAGAAAGAAGCGGACGCAGGGATGAAAAACGAGGATATTATAAATATTCTTAAAAACAATGAACTGTTGAATACCATCGATGAAACACAGTTGCAAAACCTGGCAAAGGGAATAGATATCATGGCCTACGGCCAGGGTGATATGGTTATCCGCGAAGGTGAAACAGGCCGCTATTTTTACCTTATCCTATCCGGGGAAGTGGAAATCCTGAAAAGCAATAAAGTCATGCATCGACTGGGAGTAAATGAATATTTCGGGGAGTTTTCCCTGTTTACCGGTGAAATGACCACGGCCGATGTTAGGGTTTCAAAAGAGTGTAAGTTCCTCAGGATATCTTCGGAAAAATTCCGGGAAACCATAAAAATGAACACGGATATCGCCCGGAAATTGTCTGAGGTCATTGCCGTGCGCAGGGCCGGGCAGATGGAATTCAGTAAAAAAGAGACGGAGGATATGAATCTAAATCTCAAAAAGGATACTGAAAATATTTTCCTTCGTATATTAAAATATTTTTCATCATAAAACAGGGAACAGTATCGTGAGGCGTGAAGAATGAAAAAAAAGGCAGTTACTATTTTTATTTTGTTATTACTGGCGGTGTCCTTTCAGGGAACAGTGCTTGGCCTTGACCCGGGCAGGGCAGTTACGCAGTACATGATCGACGCCTGGAATTCAGAATCCGGCCTGCCCACCAATTCCATCCTGGACATCTTACAAACCGGCGACGGTTACCTGTGGCTCGGTACGGAAGAAGGCTTGCTCCGCTTTGACGGCGTTGCCTTTACTACCTTTGATGAAAGCAACACACCGGAGATTACCAATAATTTCATCAATTGGCTGTTCGAAGACAGCCGGAGAAATCTATGGATCGGGGTTCGGGACGGGGGGTTGGTGCGCTTTAAAAATGGCGCTTTTAAACATTATACCAGGGAAGACGGCCTTTTACACGATGTGGTCAATTGCGTCATGGAAGCGCCCGATGGAGCTATTTGGATCGGCACTCAAGGCGGCGGGCTTTTTAAATTCCAGGACAATAAATTCACGCAGTTTAGCAAACTCAACGGGCTGCCCTGCGATATCGTAAGAACGGTTTACAAAGATAGAAAAGAGAATCTCTGGTTTGGAACGACCAACGGTCTTATCCGCTTAAAGGATAATCGATTCTCCAATTACAACATTAAAAGAGATACGGAAGAGAATTTTATAAGAGCGCTGTATGAAGATAATGACGGTGCACTATGGATCGGGACCCAAAAAGGACTCTTCCGCATGCGGGGCGAAACCATCATCCCTGCCAGTTTCAATACCGATTTCACCAACATGAGAATAAGCGCCATATACGGGGACAACGACAAAAATATATGGCTTGGAACCAATTCAAACGGCGTCTTCCGTTATAGGCAGACGGATGGGACATTCTCCAATCTTTCCAAAGCCGGCGGATTGACAGATGACACAATAAGAACGATTGCAGGGGACAGGGAGGGCAGTTTATGGCTCGGCGGCGCTTATGGAGGATTAAACCGTTTGCGGAACGGCAAATTCAAAGTATTCGGGGGCAGGGAAGGACTGGCGGATGATGTGGTGTTTGCCGTCATCGAAGACAGCAATGGCTATTTGTGGATTGGCACCAACAATGGGCTAACTCGCACCCGCCCCGCAAACAACAGCAGCGAATCGCTAAATTTCAGCGTCAAGGACGGCTTATCTAATGCCGCGGTGGATAGCATTTATGAAGACCGCCAGGGTTTTATCTGGGTAGGCACCGATAACGGCTTGAATCAGTTGAAAAATTCCCCGGCGAAAATCGTTAAACTTAATCAATACAACCTTGAAGGTTATGTGGCGGCCATCCTGGAAGATTCCCCCGGCAACCTGTGGACCGGGACCACCAGGGGCTTGTTTAAAAAAGAAAAGAATTCAGCCACCTGGCAAAAAGTAAGTTATGAAATCAAGGGAAAAGGCGAACATTTCAAACATGTAAACAGCATATATGAAGATAGCAAGAAAAACCTGTGGTTCAGTTCCTATTCCTGCGGCTTGACTAAATACAGCGCCGGCGCATTTACCGTGTACGATGAAAAACATGGCCTGGGCTGCGGCTCATTAAACTGTATTTACGAAGATGACGAAGGCGTACTCTGGATCGGTACTATCAGCGGGTTGAGCCGGTTTAAAGACGAAAAATTTACCCACTTCACCATCAAAGACGGGTTGTTCAACAATAATATTTATAAAATCCTCGAAGACAAAAAAAGAAATTTTTGGATAAGTTGTAATAAAGGCATATTTACAGTTCGGAAGAAAGATTTGAACGACTATGTGGAAAAGAAAATCGTTTCTATTCCCTGCACGGTATATAGTAAAGATGACGGCATGAGGAGCAGCGAATGCAATGGCGGATTTCAAACGGCCGGATGTAGAACCCGGGACGGGAATTTGTGGTTCCCCACTATGAAAGGCGTTGCCATTATCGATCCTGAAACGCTTGATATAAACAAACTACCCCCGCCGGTAGTAGTGGAACAGGCAGCGTTGGACGGCGTCCCCGCTGCGCAAGGAGAAAAAATCACGGTTCAACCGGGCGTCAAACGCATTGAATTTCGTTACACTGCCCTTAGTTTCCGGGTTCCCAAACGGGTCAAGTTCATGTACCGCCTGGAAGGCTTCAGTAAGGAATGGGTGGATGCGGGCGGCCTGCGGCTAGCCACGTACACCAACCTGGATGCCGGCGATTACCGTTTCCAGGTGACGGCCTGCAGCGACGATGGCCTGTGGAATGAAAAAGGCGCTGTCGTAGCTTTTTCCGTGATCCCTCCCTACTGGAAAACATGGTGGTTTCGCATCCTTGCGCTCATGGCTTTTGCCATGCTTTCATACCTGGTTATCAATTTTATCAACCGCTACCTCAGCCTGGCCAGTTTCTGGAAAATAAGTAAATACGTGGGGAAATTCAAATTGCTGGATAAGCTGGGCTCCGGGGGTATGGGCACGGTCTATAGAGCGGAAAACACCATGGAAAGAGGCGAGAAAGTGGCCCTTAAAGTGCTGCGTGAAGAACTTTTCGAAGATGAGAAAAACCGGAAACGTTTTAGGCAAGAAGCGGCCATAGTTGACCAACTGGACCACCCCAACATCATTAAAGTCTATGAACGGGGACAGTCCCATCGCTCGATGTATATTGCCATGGAACTGCTGGAAGGGAAAACCCTGACTAAAAAGATCGAAGCAGAAGGCCCATTGGATTTGTTTGATAGTCTCCACATCATGGCCCAGGTGACCGACGCTTTAGCTAAAATCCACTCGAAGGATATTGTGCACCGCGATATGAAGCCGGATAATGTGATGTTAATCGAAAGGGACAATGATCCTAATTTTGTAAAGTTGCTGGATTTCGGGTTGGCTAAGATGCAGCACCAGACACGATTGACACAAACAGGCATGGTTATCGGAACGATCAATTACATGGCCCCGGAACAAATCGCCGGTACGGAAATCTCCGGCGCGACAGATATCTATTCTATCGGCGTGATGTTTTATGAGATGTTGATCGGGAAAAAGCCCTTTGACGGCGATACCAGCATCGATATTATGAAGGAAATTATCGAGAAAATCCCAATGGAACCGATTCGATTCCGGGAGGAAATTCCCCAGGAGCTAAATGAGTTAGTCTTGCGTATGATGAGTAAGAAAACGGTGGAAAGACCAACGGCGCAAGAGGTGTCGGAACGGATACAATATATATATACAAGGTTGAATGATTAACCAGGACCCTTTTTGAAAAAAGGGTCCTGGACCCCCAAAAACTTTTGTTTATTTTAAAACACCATTCCCGGGAAATTGTGAGATACCCCAAACCACCCCAGCAGCGAAACTCCAATATCGGAAAACATTTTGCGAGTTCCCAGGGGCCTGGGCTTTAACTCCCGGGAATAAACCAACAAAGGCACATACTCCCTGGTATGGTCTGTTCCAGGGAAAGTAGGATCGCACCCGTGATCGGCTGTGATAATCAACAAATCATCTTCCCTGAGCTGCGGCAGCAATTCCCCTAACTGCCGGTCAAAGGTTTCCAGTGCGCGCCCATAGCCTTCAATATTGTTGCGATGCCCATAAACCATATCGAAATCCACCAGGTTTACAAAGATGAATCCCCGCGAGGTAATATCCAATTCCTCCATGAGACATTGCATGCCGTGGTCGTTGCTTTTCGTGTGAATGGCGCGAGTAATTCCTTTGCCCGCGAAAATATCCTCGATCTTGCCGATACCCACCACCGGGAAACCGTTTTCTTTGAGAACATCCAGCGCTGTTTTTCCCGGCGGGTCCATGGGATAATCTTTGCGGTTGGCCGTGCGGGCAAATTGACCTTTCTCACCGATAAATGGCCGGGCAATGACGCGCCCGATCTGGTACTCGTCGCAGACTCTCCGCGCCTGCGCGCACATTTTATACAATTGCGGGACCGGGATAATTTCTTCATGGGCTGCGATCTGGAAAACGCTGTCCGCCGATGTATAGACAATTGGGAAACCGGTTTTAATATGTTCCTCGCCCAGTTCCGCGATGATTTCTGTTCCCGAGGCTGCTTTATTACCCAGGGCGTGACTGACGCCGGCGGTTTTATAGAATTTGTCCAGGATTTCCGGTGGGAATCCCTGGGGATAAGTGGGAAAAGGTTTCTCCACGATTAAACCCATCATTTCCCAGTGACCGGCCATGGTATCTTTGCTGCGGGAAGCTTCCATCATAATGCCGAAAGAAGCCGTGGGGGTGTCCGTTGGGGGAACGCCTTTGATGGGGAGAATATTTCCCAGGCCCATTTGCTGCATATAGGGAAGGTGAAGGCCGTTCAAATGTTCGGCGATATGTCCCAGGGTATTGGCGCCGACGTCGCCGAAATCGTTAGCGTCCGGTAAAGCCCCGGCGCCAACGCTGTCCAGTACAATTACGATTGCTCTATTTATTTTCATTTGGCCTTTTGCTTTTTCTTATTTCAAAAAAGCGCCCACCGGCGTTTCTTCCGGGATAATCGGGATATAGGGCCGGCCATCCGCATCGGACGCCGCCAGGATCATTCCTTCGGACAAAATGCCCCGTAGTTTTGCCGGTTTCAAGTTCTTGACGATAATGATCTTTCTTCCTTTCAGGTCTTCCGGCGAGTAGAATCTTGCCACGCCGGCCACTAACGTACGAGTATCAGTGCCTGTATCGACGGTTAACTTCAATAATTTATCCGCGTTGGGATGTTTCTCGGCATCCACCACTTTTGCCACGACCATTTTGACTTTCTGGAAATCTTCAAAACCGATAAGTCCATCAGTGGTTTCGGTGGTTGCCTGGGGTTGAGATTGAGCTGTTTCCGTTTTCGGTTCTGTTGGTTTTTCTTGAACTTGCTCCGTCACTTTTTTCTCCTTTTTACTTTCGCCGGTTTCCTCGGCAAAAAATTCATCGATATCCACGCGAGGGAAGAGAGGTTCTCCCCTGTTTATCCCGAATTGTTCACCCGGGTCTTTCCAGCCCAAACCCGCGTCGTTATGATTGAACATCTTTCTGATCTTTTCCGCGGTTTCCGGTATCACGGGTGACAGCAGGGCGTTTACGCTAAGAATGGCGCGGATCAGGGTTTTCAATACCCCGGCCAGGCGTCCCCTGTTTTCCGGGGCTTTTGCCAGGGTCCAGGGTTCGGATTCCACGATGTATTTGTTCAGTTCGTTGATATATTCGAAAATCCTTTCCAGGCCGCGATTAAATTGGTAACCGTCGAATAATTCGACGGCGTCTTTTTCCAGTTGGATATAAGCATCCTTGACCGCGGTTTCCTTTTCAGCATACTGTGCATCGCCGCCGTCGGCGGCTCCGGTCTTGAATTCGTTTTTAAAATATTTTTCAATCATTCCGCCGGTCCTGGAGACCAGGTTGCCCCAATCGTTGCTGAGGTCAGTGTTTACCCTGGTGATAAAACCCTGGTGGGAAAAATTCCCGTCCGCGCCGATGGGTGCTTCACGCATCAGGAAGTATTTGATGGCGTCGGAGTTGAAGTGTTTTAGCAGGATATGCGGGTCCAGGACATTGCCCGTGGATTTGGACATTTTCTTTTCATCTTTCAGCCACCAGCCGTGGATCAGTTCTTGTTTCGGGACGGGCAGGTCCGCTGCCATGAGGAACGCCGGCCAGTACACCGCATGAAACTTTAATATATCTTTGGCCATGATATGGAGGTCCGCGGGCCAGAGTTTTTTAAAGGTGGCGTTTTCCGTATTATAATCCACCGCGGTGATGTAATTACTTAAAGCATCGAACCATACGTAGATGGTTTGGGCTTCGTCCCCCGGGACCGGGACGCCCCACTTGACCGTGGACCGGGTAACGCTGAGGTCTTTTAGACCCATTTTTACAAACG
>JAUPLE010000903.1 GCA_030837085.1 Acidobacteriota bacterium
ACCTTTAGAAGCCGAATAGTCGAACTTAGTGGGATTTTGTCCATTACTTTTCTCCCCATAGATCATCACTATACAAACAAAGATGGTGATGATTAAAATCTTTTCAAATGATTTTTTAGACATTAGATACCTCCGCAATTTTTATTTCTAACTCTTCTGTAATTACGCCATCTAATTTTTTTAATTCCGGAGTTTCAATTTGGGCATTCGTTTTTAGAGGCTCATTAGTCATAACTCCAATTAGAGAATATGTATCTCCGGGTTTAACATCGCCGCTTATTCCTTTCAGATATATGCGCGCATCCCAGGTTGATTGAGTTAAACTAATGGAAACAACCTCCTTGGTAACTGTCCAGACGTCTTTCTCTGTATCTATAACCTGCCTCACCAATAAATATATGTACATATTTTTCTTACCGGAAAAATTCCCCTCAATTTTCATACCTTCTTTAGTATGATAAGATACTGTAATATTTTTCTGAATAATGGACAATGTACCGGGGATTTGGCTTTTTGTCCAAAGGAGCAGTGGAATTAGCAAAGCGCCGATGATAATTGATCGTAAAATGACGCCAAAAATCTTATTAATCGAATATTTTTCATTTATTTTGTCGATTATAGTTTCAAATATTACCAATATGATGCTGCAAATCATACCGATTAAAACACTGCTTAAGTCACTCATTTATCTCCTCCTTATTTAATCACAATACTTCGGTAAAATATGGATATCGATTCTCTTCATGTCACTATTGCGAGGACTGCCGCGTCGTAAAAACAGGAAAGTATAATCTCCTAAAAATCCGGCCCCGGGCTGCCAGTAGAAGATGCCTTCCCGGTGATCGAATGTGGAACCGACAGGCAATGATCGCCGCTGCTCCCCTACCGATAAATACCCCATGTATGAATCCGTTGATTTATTACCCGGATCAAGATGGATTTCAATACGCTCCAATTGGCGTAAGTTGACTTGGAAAATCTTGTTTTCATCAGGAAGTATCACTTGATTACCGGCATCTGCCGTGAACCCTATTTTGATCTCAATAGGCCCCGGTTCCTGTTTTAGCGCGCCCGGTATTGACAACTCTAGGCGGTTCATGTCGTTGGGCGGATGCCCCGCTTTCAACTGTTGAGTAGAATATATGGTCCCTCTATTTTGTATAGTAAAATAGCGGCTCCCGATGCCTTCGGAATTCCCTGCATTATCTAAAGCGATCCAGTGAATAATATGAATACCGTTATCATAAGCAGTAGTATCCAGGGAGAAGCTGGCGCCGGCGCCGCTGCTGTTGGCATAACCCGGAAGCAGTGCGGCGATGTCGGACCTATAGATATTGTAAATAGGATGACCGAGCTTTACGCCATCGACATAAACATCAATAGTTGATCCCTCTTTAGGTATACTGCTAGGCTGTGGAGTTAGCGCCCAACCCACATTACTGTACCTATTGCCGGACACCGTCCCCCCCTGGGACGGTGTATCGATAGCGCCAAACGGTTTCACCGTATGAGCATTATCGCAGGTAATGGTCTTAATCCCCAACGTTACTTGATGGCCTTCCACATCTTCAGCAACTGCATGAAGAACATACGTATCATTACCTCTATTGGGGAGAAAATTTGTCAACATCATATATCCCCATCCGGCCCTATAACTAAAGGGGTAAACCGGGTATGCCTGCTCTACATCAGGACGCGCCCCTTCAATAAATCCCGCCTCCCCACTATAAATAAGTTGACCGTTTTGTCCCAGGTAAATTTTTACACCTGTCACTAGCAGATCATCCAACGCCCACCCGGTCACCGGTATACTGCTTTGCACCGTTGAGCCATCAAGCGGTGTAGAAAAATCGCCAAAGGGCGCATCAGTTGCTCCTGTGGATTTAACTTCCAAGGTGACGGATACCGTTTGCGGTGAATTCGCAGCGCCGGAATCACTTACCGTGACGCTACCCGTATAAGTGCCGGCGCTTACATCTGTAGGGTCTATAGAAACCGTTACTTTCCCACTACCTACCCCGGATGCCGGAGTACAATTAAGCCAGGCCGCATCATCGCTAACTGTCCAATGAAGCGGCCAGGTCCCGCTGTTGCTAATCAAAAAAGCCTGGGCGCCGGTGTCGGCCCCGGATATCTCAGCGGAAAAATACAAATGCATTCTATCCAGCGATATCGATGGTCTCAATGTTTCGAGATAACCGGAAAACTCCCGGATTTCTTGAAGTTTTTTTGCTTCCTCTTCAAACGAGTAACATTGATCATCGATTTCTGGGCTCAGGTTCCACATCAAGGCTCCGGCCCCACCATTGTCGGACACGGTTTTAAAATAAGAATAGATGTCCCCTTTGCCGGGAAACTCTTCCAGGCTCCAGGGATCATCCCTGGGGGCGATTGATAAATTAGTTGTAAGGTTTCCCATCCAGGGGTAATAGTGGATGGCATTATAATCAAGGCTGGTATTGAGGTTATTCAACAGTTCGATATATTTGCAGGAAACGCCCACAGTTACAAATTTTCCCGGGGCTAATTGGCGTATTTTACCAGTACATTGGGTAACAAAGCTTTTAAACTGATCGAAAGGAATTGGAGTTTCGGCTTTATCATCCAAATCGGTTATATCTTCCCAACCTCCGCCGTGGTCTTTTGAGATTATCCATTCCGGTTCATTGATTATATCGAATCCGAATAACGCCGGAGAGTTCCCAAAATCTTGGAGAAAAGGCGTTAAAAAATTTTGTATAAATCCCTGGCGGACCTTTGAGTCCTCGATGACTTCTCGGCGTCCTTTGAGCCAAACCCCGGCAACTTCTTCTTCTTTTCCGGCAATGAGAAAGTCTACCAGAGAGAATTCCACTTTCACATGATATTGAGCAGCAAGTTCCAGGAATTTGGATACATCTTTTTTAAAAATTTCATTATAGCCCACCATATTGCCGCTGCGGTTTAACAGCGTGGTGCCATCTTCCACCAACCCAACACGGATCAACGTGATGCCCGCTTGCCGGAACCATTCGAGTTTGGTGCCTATAAACATCGGGTGCTGAGATACCCCGTTTCCATTAGGGAACCATGCGGTTGTGCCGAAGTTTTGCCTGTACTCTATGAGACGCCAATTCCCACCCACGATAAACCATTTATTATTACCGACATAGAATCCATCGTCATACAAATCGACATTACATCCTCCTGTCAAAAACGGCGTTGGCAGATTTTCTGGTAATTGCGGAGGAGTAGAGAATGGCAAAGATGGAATTACTTCAATCCCGGTAATTTTAATTTGCCCTTTGAATTGAAAGGTTGAGGCGGAATTTATGCCAAATTTGACACCTATTATCCTGATTTTTGTCGGATCAAAACCTGGTTCGGTATAGCCGTCATGCGCATCTGCTTCTGATGGCTGTAGTTTCGCCGTCACTATACCAGCGTGGAGGCAGTTTATCCAGGTTCCAGATTGGCTTCTCCAGGAGGTATCTTTGGCAAAGACCTGGCATCCATTGGGGGCGGAAGGGGAGCCCACAAATCCGGATGGAATTTGAATTGCCACTTCCATTAACCGCCCGGTCATATTTACCGGCGTATTTGCTTCCAGGCAGGGGATATAGGTGAGGTCGAGAATGATTTCACCCTGGGACATATGGGGGTCCTTTCCCTTCAAATCACAATCTAAAACCAGGCATTTTTCGGTTTCATCATACCTCACCGCGGTTATCCCCTGGCTGTTGCTGTAATCCTGAACTCGCCAATCGATCCGGGGACCCAGCAGATTGTCCGGGCAACCTATCATCGCGGCCAAACGGGGCGGTCTTTGAAAAAATAGTAAACTCCCGGTAACCGTCAAAACCAGGCTAGAATAAATTGAAATTAATTGTTTAAGTTTCATTGCATCCGCCCTATTTCAATGTCCGAATTTTTCTATCTTATAAATATAAATAAATTGGATATCAAAGTCAAGCAATCTGGGTATCATTTTTTTTATCTATTCTCACGGTTGAACTTTTCCTCGATTTTGTTTATAGTATAGATTATGAGACAACACAAAAAATTGGAATTGGTAGCTGTATTCTGGGACCTGCCGAAATTCCTGGATGAAAATTATTTAAAGCAATTCCTGGTAGAACAAAAGGGAAAAGCTCCATATGACTGGGCGATGACACGATTCTTAATATATGGAAGAATTATAGATGCTTTAAGCGTCTTCAATATTAAAGAGATCGCCGAAAACCTGGATAAATTGCAGATCCCGAATCATTCCTTGAAGATGTGGAAACGCATGGTTGAGGTTTATGGTTAAAAGGAGATGTTCGCATGATCAAAAAAGAAGAATTTAAAAGGTTATATGGTTGGGACGACGGCAGCATCTATTTCATGGACGCCGATCACAAAGAACGGTGTGTCACCGAAGAAAAAGAGCTTTATGAAAGATTAGTTGAATTATGTACAGACTATTTTAAAAACAAAACCGAAAGGAGAGAGTAGGGGGAAAAGCTTTTTGAATTCGTCTAATTGACAGAATCCGCAAATAGAATTATAATAGAATTGTTTGCGGATTTTAATTTCAAGGAGCAAGTGATGTTCATTGGTAGGTTACAGGAATTAGGTTTACTTGAAGAAGCTTACAACTCGGATAAAAACTGCCTGGCCGTCATCTACGGCAGACGCCGTATCGGGAAAAGTTCCCTGGTAAAACAATTCTCCCTTAATAAACCTTTCTTTTATACCTTCGAGGCCCTGGAAAACGAAGATACCAAAGGGCAAATCCAACATTTTACCTCCTATTTAAAAGAACAAGTGACGGACCCCCTCCTCGCCAATATAACGTTTAATAACTGGCAGGATGTTTTTTCTTATCTTACGGAAAAAGTCATAAAAAGAAAGTCCAAAAAAAAATTGGTGATATTCCTGGATGAATTCCAATGGATGTCCGCAGGGCGCCACAAACTGGTGAGCCTGGTAAAATATTTCTGGGACAATCACTGGAAAGATAAAAATGTCATGCTGATTCTCTGCGGTTCAGTCGCCTCTTTTATGGAAAAAAGAGTACTCTCTTCCAAAGCGCTCTACGGCAGGATAAATCTTGAAATCCTCTTAAAAGGCCTTCTCCCTCGGGAAGCAGCCCAACTTTTTAAGGGCAAAAGAAGTAGTGAAGAGATATTAAAATACCTCCAGGTATTCGGTGGGGTCCCCAAGTATCTTGAAGAAATCCAACTGGATAAGTCCTTTAACCAGAATATCAACCGTCTGTGCTTCCGTAAGAATTCCCTGATGTTAAATGAAATTAACCGGATTTTCTACAGCCAGTTCAGGGAAACTAAAACCTATTTGAGTATCGTTAAACTCCTGGAAAACGGTATTTATTCCATTAGTGAAATCAGTCGGAAATTGGCAATCGCTTCCGGGGGCGGCTTGAAAGACTACTTAAAAAATCTTGAACTGGCCGAAATTATTCGCTCTTATGTACCTTTTGACAAAAGCGTTAAAACGAAATTCCGTAAATATACCATATCCGATGAGTTTCTTATTTTCTATTTTAAATTTATGGAGCCGAACCTGCGAACCATAGAGGACAGTGGTTCTCAAAAATTATTCGAGGCATTTTCCAATGATAATCTCGATACCTGGCTTGGTTTTGCTTTCGAGCGGTTCTGTGTAAAGCATGCGGCTTTTTTTTCAAAGATTATGGGTTTTGAAGATGAAGTGCTTATTGCATCACCCTATTTCAGGAGAGACAGCAGGCAGTTCCAGGTAGACCTTGTTTATAAAAGAATGGACCACGTCATCACTGTATGTGAAATCAAACACCTTAACAAAAAGATATCCACCGCGATAATCCCGGGGATGGAAGAGCGGATAAAATTATTGGAAATTCCCCGGGGTTACACGGTTGATCGCGCCTTGATCAGCCTGTATGGCCCGGACAAATCATTGTTGGATTCAGGATATTTCAACTATTATGTCAACCTGGATGACCTGCTGGAAAACCGGTAGAATTGTTCTCTGATCGAAAAGAAGAAGATGATAGACAATCGAAATGATATTAACAGCCTGGTAATATTCCCCGCCTTCGAGGTTGGGTACAGCGAACTCCTCCATTTCCTCAAAAGCATGGA
>JAUPLE010000904.1 GCA_030837085.1 Acidobacteriota bacterium
AAACTGCTTGTTGGTCATTTCTAAGATCTTTTTCCTCGATTCCAACAGCTTGTCGGTCAATTCTAAGAGCTTGTTCCTCGATTCCAACTGCTTGTTGGTCAATTCTAAGAGCTTGTTCCTCAATTCCAACAGCTTGTCGGTCAATTCTAAGAGCTTTTTCCTTGATGCCAACTGCTTTTTGTTCACTGCAAAGAACTTTTTCCTCAATGTCGGCTGCCTTTTGATCGATGCGGGGAGCCGTTTCATCGATGTCGGTTACCGTTTGCTCAATGCGGGGAGCCGTTTCATCGATGTCGACTGCCGTTTGGTCGATGCGGGGCGCCGTTTCATCGATGTCGGTTGCCGTTTGGAACAAATTTTCATTTAGTAGGGAACAGGCATTGCCTGTTCCCTACTAACAATTTGCGTCCCACGCAAATACCTTTTTATATAATCTCTATTTATGTCCCAGAACATTTCGTCCAGCCGCAGACCGGGCATTTCTCATCCTGGAGACTTGCCCCACATATCGGACAGGCTATGGTATTCAAATCCTGCTTATGGGGGGTAACTTGACTCCCATTCTTGTTTCCATTCCCCTTGCTCAATGATCACCCCGGATTTAATCAAATCAGGTGTATCGTGCATCCCGGGGAAATTTTCACAATGGTATTGAAATAATCGATTGTTATTGATAAAATTAAGGTATGAAAACAAATGACTGTGTGTTGAAGAAGTATGCGATTATAAAAGAATTATCATACCTCCCGCCTGAGCGATTGACTGAGGTAGATACTTTCATCAAATTCATCCTGTCCCAAAGCAAAATCAGGATAAACAACCCGAAGAGAGAACCCAAAACGCTCGCCGGTATATGGAAAAACAAAGGATTTGAGAAAATAGCCAACCTAGATGAAGAGATAAGAATGCTCCGCCAGGAATTAGGGTTATTCAATCGTTGAATTCAACCTTGAAATATTAAGAGAAGCGGAGATAATCCAGTTTTACGAATTGCATGACCGTCTCATTTTAGCGACAGCCAAAATATTGGGAATTCCTGTTATCTCCTCCGATCAGAGATTTACAGAGGTCAAGGATATTGTGGTTATATGGGAACGATGAGATTATCCGAAAAGCCATTCATGTTTTGATAATGAAAATTGTAGGGAACAGGCACTGCCTGTTCCTCTGAATTTACTGTCATTTATGCCTCCGGCAGGTCAGGACCTTTTTACTAATACCTCAAAAAAGCGTGAAAAAAAACAAAGATTTGAGATACTGCCCTCAAAGAAGGAAGAACCAGAGCCGTGCAAGGAGGGATGGGGCGCCGCCCCATTTTGAAAAAAGGGATCAACACCTCCAAAAACTTTAAACTAATAAAAGCTTTGGGAGGTCCAGGGACCCTTTCTCGAAAGGGTCCCTGGGTTCTTCCAATCTTTTATTATGTTCCTGAACATTTCGTCCAGCCGCAAGCCGGGCAAACCGGGCATTTCTCATCCTGCAAACTTGCTCCACATATCGGACAGGCTATGGTATTCAAATCCTGCTTGTTGATAGCAACTTCACCCGTATATTTCTCCAATACATGGGCGACAGCATCCGGAATGGACTGCACCAGGTGCCCATTATGAAACGTCGGCTCTGATCCGCCAATCCCTTTCAACTGGCTGACGATCTCCTCCGGCTCAATACCGGTACGCAGCGCCAACGACGTCAACCGACCAATGGCCTCTGCATCCGCCATGGTGGAATACCCACTCTTCCCTATGGAGCAAAATACCTCGAACGGTTTGTGCTCAAAATAAGTCACCGTGATATACAACCGCCCCAGGCCGGTTTGAATTTTATGCGTCGTGGACGGAAGCGCATCCGGTCTCTCCTGTGGCCGCGGGGATAACTTCTCCATTTTATTCAATACCTGGACCGCGCGGCACCCATCCCGGTAAACCGTAATCCCTTTAATGTTCATATCAAAGGCCATCTGGTAAGCATGGGCGATGTCTTCCACCGCAGCTTCATTGGGGAAATTAATGGTCTTAGAAACCGCACTGTCTACGTAATCCTGGAAAGTTTCCTGTATCTTCAAGTGATCTTCGGGCGTAATCTGGCCGGCCGAAATAAAATAGTCAGGGTGCGGCTCGCCCGGGTGCTGTTCCTCCCATTCTTTATAAAGCGGATGATAATCGATGATCTCCCTATCAATAATTTTAGAGATGGTTTTAAACGAAAAGATCGGCTCCACGCTGGATGAACACCCGGCAATACGCGAAATCGTACCCGTAGGCGCAATAGTCAGCACCGTGGCATTTCTCATCTTCTTGCCCTTGTAAATGGATTTCTCAATATTAGGGAAATTGCCGCGCTCCTCGGCCAATGCTTCCGATGCCGCCACTGCTTCTTTTTTCAGGAATTTGGCAATTTTTCGCCCCAGATCCCTGGCGCCCTCGGTATCGTATTTAATACCCATCTTAATCAGTAAATCGGCGAACCCCATGATACCCAAACCGATCCTGCGGTTTGATTTAGCCATCTCGTCGATCTGCTTCAACGGGTAGAGGTTGACATCGATGACGTCGTCCAGGAAGCGCACCGCCATAAAGATCATCTCTTTTAAACGCTCCCAGTCGATCTGATCTTTGGCGTCTGCCTGGTAAAAATTGAGGATGTTAATAGAACCCAGGTTGCAGGATTCATAATCATGCAGCGGCTGCTCACCGCAGGGGTTGGTAGCCCGGATAGGACCCTGCGCCCGCGTAGGATTCTGCCGGTTGACATTGTCGATCAAAATCAATCCCGGGTCGCCATTCGTCCAGGCTGAATTAACAATAATATCGAATATTTCGCTCGCTTCCAATTTGCCCACGATATCCCCATCCATGGGATTAACCAGGTCATATGTTGTCCCCTCTTTCAAGGCCTTGATAAATTTGTCCGTGATGGCCACGGAAATATTGAAATTCTGTGCGGTTTTACCGTCCGCCTTCATGGTAATAAACTCTTTAATATCCGGGTGATCGACCCTCAGGATACCCATATTGGCGCCCCGCCGTGTGCCGCCCTGTTTTACTGCCTCAGTCCCGGCATCGATCACTTTTAAAAAAGAAATCGGACCCGACGCAATCCCCTGGGTCTTCTTCACGAAACTGCCCTGCGGCCGTATCCGGGAAAAATCAAACCCGGTCCCGCCCCCTTCTTTGTGCACCAATGCCGCATGTTTGACCGTCTCAAAGATTTCCTCCAACGAATCCTTCACCGGTAAGACAAAACAGGCCGATAGACATAATCCCCTTCCCGCGCCGGTTAAGGTCGGGGAATTGGGCATGAAATCCCGCTTTATCATGGCATCGAAAAACCGTTTTTCCCAATACTTCTTGTCCTTTTCATTCTTTTCAGCCCCGGCAATATATTCGGATACCCTTTTAAAAAGCTCCGAAGGTTTGTTTTCAATTAATTCACCTTTGGCGTTCTTCTTAAAATACCGGGCCTTCAAGATTGTCATCGCATTCTCACTGAAACCTTCCATTTCCATGGTAATAATTCTCCTTTATAGTATATTTAGTTGAAGTCCAATTTTAAAACACTATATCTAGGGTGTCAAGTCTTTTTCGGTACAAAATTTTTTTTTGTCTTTTTTTCCTATTTTTGGGTTGGCAACAGTGATTTTCAAAAAAAATAAAAAAAAATTTCTTTTTGTATTGACAATCTCCATTAATAATATTATATTAAGTGGGAGAAAATGGGATAAAGTGGGACAAATGAAACGATTTAGAGGTAGTTACGAGTTGAAAGTGGATGACAAGGGGCGAATCAAGGTCCCCTCAAAGTACCTCTCCGTACTGGAAGAAGCGTATGGCAATGAACTGTATATTACCTCTATAAACGGCGATCGGGTTTTGATATATCCCTTGAAAGTATGGGAGGTGATCGAACAGAGTATCGAAACTATGAAAGTGAGGTCCCCGGAGATCGAGGATTACATCAGTCGTACCAGTTTCTGGGGCAATGAAGGCGAAGTGGATAACCGGGGCAGGGTGTTGATTCCCCCGGAGTTACGAAGTTCCAGCAAGCTGGATGGTAATGTCAGGGTTATCGGTGAGATTGACCACATGACTTTATGGAACGAGGACATGTTCCGGGCCAAAGCCTTGAAAGGTGAGTTTACGGATGACAGGCTGCATGAGGTTTCGAAGTTGTTGAATGAATTTTCCGCCTCACGTGTGCCCAACGGCAATGACCGATGAACAACGACCCATGAAAGTGAATTTGGAGGTTAACAGGATATGATGAAAAAAAAGTCGTCAAACCGTATGTGGCTGCTGATGACGTTCATTGCGTTCATCTTGATATTCACCTACTTGAGTTTGAATCTTAAGAGCATTGACTCCGGCTATGAAATGCAGGAACTGTTCGAGAAAGAGCAAGAATTGAAGGAAGAAATAACGAAATTACAGGCTGAAAAAGCTTCCTTGTTAAACCTGGACCGGGTGGAAAAGGTTGTAATCGAAAAACTGGGATACCAATACCCCCAGCCCGACCAGTTTATCAAGGTGTTCGCCGAATCGGCGAACTCTGAACAGACAAACGGAAGGTAACCATGAAGATTAACAGCAGCGAACATAAACGGGTTTTTTTCTTATTTATAGGCCTTTTTCTGTGGATCCTTTTTATTTGCGCTTCACTGGTTAAAATCCAGGTGATCGATTATAGTAAAAATGTTGCCAAAGTACAGGCCCAGAGTAACTTTATTTTCCCCATCAATGCCAAACGGGGAACTATTTATGACAGTAAGGGGCAAGTCCTGGCCATTTCGGTCAAGGCCAAATCGGCTTTTTTAAATAGCAAAGAAGTCGCCCAATCCTTGAGCCTTTTTAAAGATATCAAACAGAAAATTGTCCTAACTGCCGAGGAAAGAAAAAACATCGAAGATCGCATCCGCAGGAGTGAAAAATTTATCTGGATCAAACGGAAATTACCTCCCGAAGAGTACGAATCGCTTAAAAAAATAAAAGATAGTAACAAGAGCAATTCGAATTTGGATTTTGTCGAGGAATACAAACGGGTTTACCCGCAGGATACCATTGCCTGCCATGTCCTGGGCGGCGTGGGCCTCGATGAACAGGGATTATACGGCCTGGAATATGAACTGGATGACACCATGCGGGGGACCCCGGGTAAGGCCAGGGTCATGCGCGACGCCCGGCGTAAAGCATTTAAATTGAGCTACCTGAACGAACCGCTGCCCGGCCGGGATGTCTACCTGACGATTGATTCTTCGATCCAGTTTTTCGTTGAAAGAGAACTTCAAAAAACCGTCGAACAATATGAAGCCAGGGGCGGCACTGTGATCGTAATGGATTCCAGGGATGGGGCCATTTTGACCATGGCCAGCTATCCGGCTTTCTCCCCGGGGGAAGTGAAAAATATACCCAGCCTCATGGTAAAAAACAGCGCTGTTTCATTTATTTACCATCCCGGTTCAACCTTTAAGGTGGTCCTGGCTTCCATTGCCCTGGAGGAAAATGTTTGCTCACCCCAAAATGAGTTCAATTGCTACAATGGGGTCTATAAAATAATGGACCGCCAGATAACCGATGTCCACCCCTTCAGCCGGTTGAGTTTCGAGAATATTATCATTCAATCCAGTAATATCGGCGCGGCCAAAATCGCTGAGAGGTTGGGCAAAACAAAATACTATAACGGGATTAAAAAGTTCGGCTTCGGTGATCGAACCGGGGTCGGGCTGCCCGGGGAAGAAAGAGGCCTTTTTAAACCTGTGAAACAATGGACCGGCGTCTCTTTGCAGTTTATTGCCGGCGGCTATGAAATCGCCGTAACCCCGCTCCAGATGGCCAGGGCCTTTAATGTGATCGCCTCCGGCGGGTATTTAACTGAACCTTATGTATTAAAAGAAGTGGACGGCATGTTTGTTAAACCGAATCCTGCTGTAAAAATCTTGGGCCCGGCGACGACACAGGGTATGACCGGTATTATGACCGAGGTGGTTAATACCGGCACCGCTAAAAAAACCCAGATCGCCGGGATCGATATTGCCGGTAAAACCGGGACGACTAAAATAATTGGAAAAGATAGGAAATATATTTCCTCTTTCGGGGGATTTTTCCCGGCGGAGAATTCCCGGGTTACAGTGTTTGTGGTGATTGATGAGCCCAAAGGCGATTATTACGGCGGCGATGTGGCGGCCCCGCTTTTTAAGGCCATCACGGAAAAATTGTTGCTCTATTTTAAGATTTATCCTGGACTGGACAAAAAAAACGAGATAAAAATATGATGGTTTAATATGAAAACAATAAAAGAATTATTACGTGGTGTGGACATTATTGCACAGGCCGGCGACCTTGAAAAAGGGATCGCCGGCGTGACCAATGATTCCCGTAAAGTTGAGAAAGATTGGTGTTTCATAGCCATCCAGGGGTATCAACAGGATGGCTTGAAATATGTAGATGAGGCGATAAACAGAGGGGCCAATTCCGTGGTGTCCCAGCATAAGCTTCAAAAAGATTACCCGGGGCTTTCCTGGGCCCAGGTCAAAAATGACCGGCTCGCTTTCAGCAAAATGACGGCGAATTTATACGACCGCGTCGCCGACCATTTTTATAATATCGGCGTTACCGGCACCAACGGTAAAACCACCATCACGGCCCTGCTCAGCGCCATCCTTAACCGGGAAGCCAAAACAGCCCAGATTGGGACCCTGGGGATGAGATGCGGCGAAACTACCTGGGGCGCCAGCCTGACCACACCCGAAGCCCCTGATATATTTCGATTTCTCAGCGAAACCCGCGCCCAGGGAGCGAAAAACCTGGTAATGGAAGTTTCTTCCGTCAGCCTTTGCCTCTACCGCGTGGAAGATATTAAATTCTCGCAGGCCATATTTACCTCTTTTTCCGGGGACCACCTGGATTTCCATAAAACCATGGAAGATTACCTGGCCTCCAAAATACTTCTCTTTAAAAAATTACAGGAAGACGATTGGGCTGTCATCAATATCGATGACCCCACCGCGCCAATCGTCATCCAACAATTGAATTGCAAATATTTAACTTATGGATTTTCTACGGAAGCCGACATCAGGCCGTTGAAATATAAATTTTCCATCGGCGGGCCTTACAGTATCGAAGCCTTGCTCATGACCCCCAAAGGACAACTGGAAATCAAGAGCCACCTGATCGGTCGGATTAATCTTTCCAACCTCATGGCTGCCGTCACTTCAGCCATGATTAAAGGCATTTCTTTTAATGACATCGCCGCTGCCATAGCAGAGTTCAAACCTGTGAAGGGGCGGTTGGATTTCGCTTACAAAGGCGATTTTTCCGTGTTGATCGATTACGCCCACACGGATAAAGCCCTGGAAGCCCTGCTGCAATCGCTGCGGGAAATGGTAACCGGCCGCCTCATCGCCGTGTTCGGCGCCGGCGGCAACCGCGATAAAACCAAACGCCCACGCATGGGTGAAACGGTTTCGCAAAACGCCGATTTCCTGGTGGTCACCAGCGATAACCCCAGGCAAGAAGATCCCTCGGCTATTATCCGGGAAATCCAGGCCGGCTTTGCCCCAGGTTTTAAGAATTTCATTATCGAAATCGACCGGGAAACCGCCATTGAAAAAGCCCTGGATATGGCCGTTAAAGGCGACCTGGTAGTGGTGGCCGGTAAGGGCCACGAAAACTACCAGATTTTCAAAGACAGGACCATTCATTTCGACGATTACGAGGTGGTCCAAAAATTAATGGAGAAAAGAAAAAAGGAGAACCATGCCTGAATTAACTATCGAAGAAATTGCCGGCGTCGTAAAAGGAGAAATCCTGAACTGGGAAGCGAAACCCGGCGCTGAGGCGGAGAAAAGCGGCCGGTTCCTGCACTATTATTTCGACACCCGCGACATTACTTCCGGTCAGAGCCTTTTTTTCGCCATGTCCGGCGCCCGCGACGGCCATGACTTTCTACCCCAATTGGCTGACAAAGAAGGTGTTGCCGCGGTAATCTCCCAGGATTTCGATTACAAAGCCCGGGGCATCGAATTGCCCCTCATCCGCGTGCCCGATCCCTTGAAAGCCGCCCAGGAACTGGCCGTCTATGTCAGGAATAAATATAGGCGCATTAAATACGTGGGCATTACCGGCAGCGCCGGGAAAACCACCACCAAAGAGTTTGTTTACCAGCTAACCTCCCATAAATATAGAGCATACCGGTCCTTTTTGAACTGGAACAATTGGATCGGTATGCCTTTTTCTTTGCTTAATATGAAGGGCAATGAAGATGTGGCCGTGTTCGAACTGGCCATGAGCGACCCGGGCATCGGTGAGATCGATTTCCTGGCTGGGATACTAAGACCCGATGTGGCTGTTTTATTGAACGCTTTTCCCGTACACCTGGAATTTTTAGAGAGCGTCGATAATGTGGCCCGCGGGAAAGCCGAAATACTCAATCACCTGGCCGCCGACGATATTGCTTTTATCAACGGCGACCTGGACCATGTGCGCAGGGAAACCCGCGCCAAAAAAGGACGTAAAATATATTTCGGCAAAAACCAAAAATACAACCAGGTGATTCTGGAAGATATCTTGCGCAACGAACATGCCACAGCCATCGTAGCGGATTTTTACGGCGTTGAGGCGCAATTCGATACCCCGGTCATCAACCGGGTCCATGTGGAAAACTTGTTTGCCGCCATTATCGTAGCCCAGCACCTGGGCATGAAACATGTGGAGATCCAGGCTGCGTTAAAAGAGATTAAAACCCTGCCGGGTCGGGGTGAAATCCGCCATCACGGCAGTTTTACCATTATTGATGAGACCTACAACTCCAACCCCGAAGCCCTGAAAAAGTCGCTGGACTGGGTGGATACTGAATTCAAATGCGCGAAAATCGCTGTGCTGGGGGATATGCTGGAACTGGGTAAAAAGGAAGCCCTGTTTCACCGGGAAGTGGGTGGATATTTTGCCGCATTGGGATTCGAGCGCTTAATCACCGTGGGCCGACGGGCGCTGGATTTCGTCGTGGGCGCAGCGGCAAAGGGATTTGACAAAGCGAAGATTAATAGTTTTGATAACGCTTCCGCCGCCGCGGAGTTCCTGCAAGAGGTTGCCGCGCCCGGCAGCGTAATCCTGTTTAAAGCCTCCAGGGGTATTCGACTGGAGAAAGCCGTCGAGGAGTTTTGCAGCGATGAAAAATAAACATAAACGTTACCTGGTCAGCCGCATTGGCGTGGTGGGATTTGGCAGAACCGGTAAATCGCTCCTGGATTTTCTCCTGGAACAAAAAGAATGTGAGCATATATATTTATATAACGATACCGCCATCGAGGCGCCTGAAGAAACCGCTGCCCGGGCGAATTTTGAATCCCGTGGCGTGACTTTTATCACTGGAGTCAGCGAGTTTTCCCGCTTAGAGGAAGTGGAAATCATTATCCTCAGCCCCGGCGTGGATGGACGAAAGGAACGGTTTGAGCGACTGCGGGAAAAAGGCATACAAATTATTTCCGAGATCGAATTTGCTTTCTCTTTTATTGAAGCCCCGGTTATTGCCATTACCGGCACCAACGGCAAATCCACTACCGTCAGCCTGATCCACCATTTTTTAAGCAAAAACGGGTTTAACAGTTTCCTCACCGGTAACATCGGGACGCCCTTGATCTCCGAAGTGAAGAACATCCCTGACAACGCCGTGGTAGTGGTGGAGGTCTCCAGTTTTCAACTGGAAGAGATTGCTTATTTCAAGCCCCATATCGCGGCTATCCTCAATGTCACCCCGGATCACCTCGACCGCTACAAAAGCCTGGAAGATTATTATATGGCCAAATTCAATATCGGTAAAAACCAGGGAACCAGCGACTATTTGATATTAAATGACGACGATCCGTATTTAAAGGAAAAGGAAAAACACGGCGCGTCTGCGTTTCCTGGAGCGGCGCAAAAAGTATGGTTTTCTCGCCTAAGTCCTGATCTTACTTCCGGGGCCTGGCTTGAAGGCAATCATATTCATTTAAGAGTAAATCAGATCGATGATGTTATTTCGCTCCAGGAAAATCCCTTAAGGGGCGTACATAACCTGGAAAATTTGTTGGCGGCGGCAGCCGCCGCCCGGTTAATGGGCGTGAGCGCAACAGGCATTGAAAAAGCCGTCAAGGATTTCAAGGGCCTGTCCCACCGCATGGAATTTGCGGGAAAGATCGGGAACGTGGAATTTATTAATGATTCCAAGGCCACCAATGTGGATGCGGCTTTAAAATCCATCGCCGGCATCGACGCCCCCATGGTGTTGATCCTGGGCGGCAAAGATAAGGGCGGCGATTTTACCATGCTGTGGCAAACAATCAAAGAAAAAGTCGATCACGTGCTGTTGGTAGGCGCCGCGGCCCAAACCATTCATCGCCAATTGGCCGATCTCGATAACGGCCAACGATTTATCTTTGTACCGGATTTTACCGCGGCCGTGGCCGAAGGGTATCGATTGTTGGAAAAAAGCGGCGGAGTAGTTCTGCTGGCGCCCGGCTGCGCCAGTTTCGATATGTTCAAAAATTTCGAACACCGGGGCGAGGTGTTCAAAGAAGAAGTGCAAAAATTGAAAGGAATCATCCATGGTTAAGGACAGTAAGATCGATAAAACGCTCATTGTGGTAACCGCCCTGCTGATACTGTTCGGCCTTATCCTAATCCACAGCGCCACTTCCCTCCAGGCCGAGGAAAAATTCGGCAGCAGTTTCTATTTCCTGGAAAAACAGTTGTTGGCGCTGGTGATAGGCTTGATCGCCGCTGCTGTTGTTTCACTCTTTAGGCATCCCTATTACCTGGATAAATCCTTTGTTATCGTCGTTGTTGCTGTTACCGCCGTCGGCTTACTTATGGTGTTTTTCTTCGGCAAACTTAACGAGTCATACCGCTGGATCCGCCTGGCCGGTTTCACTGTCCAGCCGTCGGAATTTGCCAAAATTGCCGTGGTCCTGTACCTAGCTTACGTGTTAACCAGGGAAACCAATGACGTCAATGATATTAAAAAATTAATGACGCTTTTGATCCCCGTCTTTATCATCGAACTGTTGATCCTGAAAGAGCCTGACCTGGGTAGCTTTTTCCTGATTTTATGCATCACGCTGGCTATGCTTTTTGCCGCCGGGTTCCGGTTAAAATACTTCGCGATCGGTTCTTTATGCCTCCTGCCCATTATATATTTAATCATTCAATTGAACCCGGATAAAATGAAACGTATCACCGCCTTTTTAAATCCAGGGGAATACGGCAATACCCTCAATTTCCAGGCGCTCCAGTCCCTGTACGCCGTCGGTTCCGGCGGGATTTTCGGCAAAGGATTGGGCAATTCCATGCAGAAGCTCTATTTCCTGCCTTATTCTTATTCGGATTTCATTTATGCCGTCGCGGCTGAAGAGACCGGTCTATTGGGGGCCTTTATCATTATCGGGCTTTTTATGCTGTTCCTTATCCGCGGCATCAATATCGCCAAATATTCCGGCAACCGCCATACCTACATGCTGGTCATCGGCTTAACCTTTTTAATCGTTATCCAGGCCATGATCAATATCTCGGTCACCATCGGCGTATTCCCTACCAAGGGAATCCCGCTGCCGTTTATTTCGTGCGGCGGCAGCTCGTTAATTTCCAGTCTTATTATCACCGGGATTATCTTAAATGTCTCCCGGCTTAGAAAAACGGTGTTTTCAAATGATTAATTACAGTCGTATTAAACATATTCATTTTGTCGGCATTGGCGGCGCAGGCATGTCGGGTATCGCCGAAGTGCTGCACAATATGGGCTTTATCGTCTCCGGCTCGGATATCGGCGAAGGAGAAACAGTCAAGAGACTCAAAAGCATGGGCGTTACGGTGTGGTTGGGACACAGTAAAGATCATATCGAAGGCGCAGAGACCCTGGTCTACTCCAGCGCGGTCAATAAAGATAATGAAGAGGTCAGGGAAGCGTTGAAACGTAAAATCCCGGTGATACCCCGGGCCGAGATGCTGGCGGAATTGATGCGCTTGAAGTTTGCCATTGCCGTGGCCGGGACCCACGGGAAAACCACCACCACCTCCATGCTCGCTGCAATCCTTACCACGGCCGGTAAAGATCCGACCTATGTGGTGGGCGGCAGGTTAAAAATCGAAGAGAGCGGCGCCAAATTGGGTAAATCCGATTACCTGGTGGCTGAAGCCGACGAATCCGACGGTAGTTTCCTGCGCCTGTTCCCCACCCTGGCTATTATCACCAACATCGAAGACGACCACCTGGATTATCACAAAACCATGGACAACCTGGTCCAGGCGTTTATTGATTTCGGCGACAAAGTACCTTTTTACGGTTCCGTTATCCTCAATTATGATTGCCCCAATGCCCGTGCCATCGTCCCCCGTTTGAATAAACGGGTCATCACGTACAGCCTGTCGTATGACGCCGATCTCAAAGCTGAAAATATTGAGAATTCCCTATTTGGGGCCTCTTTCGACCTGGTACTGCGCGGTGTGCAAAATCAGCCGCCGGTCAGGATTCAATTAAATGTCGGCGGCGTTCACAATGTTTCCAACGCCCTGGCTGCCATTGCCGCCAGCCTTGAGATCGGCATCGAAATCCCGGTCATCCAGGAAGGCTTTAAACGCTTTTATTTACCGGAGCGGCGTTTCCAGGTGTTGTTTTACACCAACGATTACCTGGTCATCGATGATTACGCCCATCATCCCACGGAAATAAACGCTGTCCTCCAAACCCTGGCCGCCGGCGGTTTCAAACGCATCGTCGCTGTATTCCAGCCGCACCGGTTTACGAGGTTGGAATTATTGATGGACCGCTTTACTTCCTGCTTTAAAAATGCCGATCAATTGATCCTGGCGGAAATTTACAAGGCCAACCAGCAAGAAATCACCAATGTCAACAGTCGCGTCCTGGCCGAAAAAATAAAGGCCTCGGGTTATCAACAGGTTATGTATATTGAAGATTTCCAGGGAATCATCGATTACCTGGAAAAAAACATTAAAAAGGGCGACGCCGTGGCTTTTTTGTCAGCGGGTAATTTGACCCAAACAGCCCACCAATTTGCCAAACGCATGGAGGATCTGCACAAATGAGAAGCATGGCCGTCGGTACTGGTACAGGAACAGGATTGAGTTTAGCCTTACGCAGCGAAACCGATTACCTGCGTCGCCAGAATAACCTCCTGATCCGGAAACAGAAAAAACTCCGCTCCATTAAAATAAAAGGCATTCACCTGCTGTTTATATTGACAGTCATTTCATTTATCGCTTTTTCCATATTTAAAACCGCCGAGTTCATATTAACCTGGGATAAATTGGGCGTCAAATATTTTCAAATAACCGGGTGTTCCGGGCCCATATGGATCCAGGCCAATAAAGTTTTAGACCGTCATAAAGGGAACAATATTTTGACCCTTAGTCTTGACACCCTCAGGGCCGAGTTGGCTGCTATTCCTGAAATCAAGGATGTTTCCGTCAGCCGTAACCT
>JAUPLE010000905.1 GCA_030837085.1 Acidobacteriota bacterium
AAACATTTATTCGCTCCCCTGGCTATCTCCGGCGCCGGACCGGAGTACCTGGACAAAATGGGTAAATACCCGGTTATTTTCCTATCCTTCAAGAGTATCAAAGACAGGGACTGGGAATCTTGCCTGGATAATATAAAAAAATTGGTCCGGAAAGAGTATGCACGGCATTACTACCTCCTGGACAGCCAAAAACTACTGCCCTACGAAAAGGATTATTTCCAAAAGATTATCGACCTGGCAGGAAATAAAGGCGACTACAGCAGCAGCCTGGAGAACTTGCTTATCTTCTTAAGCCGGTTTTATAATCAACGGGCGGTAATCCTGGTGGATGAATACGACGCCCCGGTCCATGCCGGATTTACTTACGGCTATTATGATGAGATCATCGATTTTATGCGCAGGTTCCTGGGTGGGGGGCTCAAAGATACCGACCAATACCTGGAAAAAGGTATTGTAACCGGTATTATGCGCATAGCCAAAGAATCGATTTTTTCCGGTTTTAATAACCCTGGCGTGTATACGCTGCTGTCGTCGAAATTTAGCGACTGTTTCGGGTTCACCGAGGAGGAAGTGCAGGCTATCCTCAAGGATTTTAATCTTCTCCATATGTATGACCGGGTGCAATTGTGGTATAACGGCTACCGGTTCGGTGGCAAGGTTATTTATAATCCCTGGTCCTTGATCAATTTCTTGAACGACGAAGATAAAAAATGTAGACCCTACTGGATCAATACTTCCGGTAACGAAATCATAGAAACCTTGCTCACCAGGCAAGGAACCGAACTTAAAAAAGAATTGGAACAACTCATCCGCGGCGAAGCTATTGAAAAACCCATCGACGAAAACATCATATTGAAAGAAGTCCCCCTGCGGGAGGATTTATTGTGGAGTTTCCTGTTAATGGGGGGTTACCTAAAGCAGACCGATGAAAGAAGGGACAATGCTTCCGGGAAAACTTTTTATAAACTATCCATTCCCAATGAAGAAGTAAAAATAACCTATACCGGTATTATCGACCGCTATTTTTCTACCAAGATCGAAAACGAGAAACTGGAGATCATGCTCAAAGCATTGTTAGAAGGAGATATCGGACTTTTTGAAGAAATGCTGCAAAAGGTGGTCCAGGTGGTTTATAGTTATCACGATTTCGGGGATGAACCTGAAAAGGTATATCATGCCCTGGTGGCCGGGATGCTGACCTGGATCACCAATACCCATGATATCAAATCCAACCGTGAATCCGGTTACGGGAGATACGACATCATGGTTATCCCCCATGATCCCACCAGGATCGGTTATATCATCGAATTCAAAAAAACCAGGAAAAAAGAAACGGTTGATTCAGCCGTTAAATCGGCGTTAAAACAAATCGAAGAAAAGAAATACGAAACCGAACTACTGGAAAGGGGTATAAAGCAAATCAAAAAACTGGCGATTGTCTTTAACGGTAAAGAGGTTTTGGTAAAGGAAGCGGATGCATGATGATTATGAACTTAAGTTCGCTGTGCTCCACTTCGCTCACAATTGATTGGGATATGGGGACAGGCCGGGAAAAAACCTCTTTTGTCCACAGATTACACTGATTGACACAGAGTCAATAAAACGGCTGACACGGAAGCGCCGCGGTCTGCCCCTATAAAAGGCTGCCAACGATACCAGCGAACACACGCCCAGGCTAAAGCACAGAAGGTCTGCCCTTTTACTGGTTATTCCATATAAATATTGGCCTCGAATTACGATATAGGCTTCTTTTCGATATATTTGACGCCCTGGATATTTTTAAAGTCTCCATCCTGAGTCCATAACGTTGCATGATAGAGGTTGGAAGTCGCCAGGATAATACTATCAGCCATTGGCAATTTTAAGTCATAAGATATTTTCGCGGCATTCAGCGAAATTTCTGTATTCAGGTCTACAACCTGTCCTTCTTGCATAATCGAAACAGCTTGTAGGGCTTCCTCCTCATTCCTTTGCTGTAATACTCTTTTAAATACTTCATAGAGAGTGATTACGGGAACCATTAATCCATCTTTGTCTTCGATTACAGGAACAAAAAAGTCAACATTAGTTCCATCGGCAAAATACTCTAACCATCCTGAGGAGTCTACGATATTCATATTCTATCTTTCTCCCGGATGATGGTCGTATCGATGCCTTTTAGAAATCCCCTGGCTTCTTTGATAGGTTTTACAGGAATCATTTCGATGCGATTGTTGTAGAGGAAAACCTGGACTTTTTGGCCCGGATGAATGTCCAGGGATTTACAGATAATTTTTGGCAAAGCCACTTGATATTTTGACGATACGGTTACATTTTGCATTCTTACTCCTTATTGGCCAGAATTTTATTTTCCTGGGAGATATTAGCATAATATCCGATTTAATTCAATCAATTACTCATGAAACACAGATTGTCTGCCCTTTCCGCGTTTATTCAATATAATTATTGACTGTGAATCACAAAGACAAAGGCGGGCGAACACGCAGGTTCGCCCCTACGGAAATTCGTGATTATTCGTGTCATTCGTGGGCTGTTTATGTTTGTACACGCGATTTCGAATTTAGGATTTCGTATTTCCCCCGAAGGGGGCTATCCTTGTTTTATTGGAACCTTGTTTATAAGCCCACAGAACACACAGAAAACACGGAAATTAAAAACTTTCGTCCACGTATGGGCGATTACACTGATTAGCACAGATTTTTCTCTGCCTTTCTTACCTTCTTACCTTCTATATTTTCGTCATCATTCATCGTTCTATTCGCTCTACATTGTCACCTGGTAAATTACCGGTCTATATCGTGGTTTGGGAATGGGCTTTTTCTCTTGTTTAGCCGCTTCGAGCCATAATTCTTTTGCTATTTCCACTTCTGTCAGCGCATCTTGCCGGGATTTACCGAATGCTGAGCAGTGTCTTAAGTCAGGTATATCTGCAATATAGCCCTGGTCTTCTTCACTGTAAAAAATGTTAATGTGATAATCTTTCATTGGGAAACCTCCAGCTTTATATCATATTCTTCTACTAACTCTAAAAATTGTTTGATTTGGTACGGTTTTGCCTCCCCATTTACATTTTGCAGGTTTACCAATTCATCGACATCTGGGTGGACAAATATATGATGACTCCCTTTTATTCGGGATAGTTGGAAACCGAATGCCTCTACTAAATGGATGAATTCTGTAAACCTTATATTCTTGGAACCTGAGAGTACTTTCAATAGAATCTTCTCTGGTTTCATGGTACACCTTGTATGCGGGAAACATTCCGGTTATCTTTCATCATGGTGTCATTTTATAAGAAATCATTGATAATTTCAAGTGGCAAGTGAATTTTCCAATCAATACTCTCCCTTCATCCTTCATCATTCATAGTTCAGCATTCATTCCCTCTAATTCCACTATGGTTCGATTAAAACTTTGCCACCAAGGCACGAAGGCACCAAGGAACACCAAGGA
>JAUPLE010000906.1 GCA_030837085.1 Acidobacteriota bacterium
GTCCACGGATTACACTGATTACACAGATGGTAGGGGCGCCCCCCCGTGGTCGCCCGATATAATAAGGAATTTCATCCGTCCATTCGATTTATCGAAATCGCCTCTATTGCGTGTGGGATTGGTTAGATTAGCGGAAGAAAAGCATTTATTCCTGGTGGATATGCATCACATCATCTCGGATGGGATGTCTACCCAGGTTCTCGTACATGATTTTTCAACCCTTTACGCAGGTAGAGAATTGCCTGGCATAAATATCCAGTACAAGGACTATGCCGAATGGCAAAACCGGGAAAGAGTAAGTAAAAATATCCCGGGACAAGGTGAATTTTGGAAAAAGGAATTTGAAGGAGAAATCCCTATATTGGAACTGCCGGCCGATTATTCGCGACCGTATGTTCAGGATTTTGAAGGAAACAGGATACATTTCGAAATAAACAGGGACGCTTTCAACGCATTAAAAATCCTGGCGCTGGAGACGGGGGCCACGCTGTATATCGTGCTGCTGGCATTATATTCCATCTTTCTATCTAAACTAAGCAGCCAGGAAGATATTGTTATCGGTTCCCCGGTGGCAGGGCGTAGGCACGCCGATTTAGAAAAAATCATCGGGATGTTTGTGAATACACTGGCGCTCAGGAATTATCCGGTCGGTGAAAAAATGTTCAGGGATTTCCTGGGGGAAGTCAAAGAGAGGACGTTAAAAGCCTTTGAGAACCAGGAGTACCAGTATGAAGACTTGGTGGAAAAAGTGACCGTAACAAGGGACGTAAGCCGTAACCCGTTGTTCGATACCATGTTTGCGCTGCAAAACACCGGTTCTCGAGAAATAGAGCTTCCCGGTTTGAAGTTGATTCCCTATGAAAAAGAAAACAAAACATCCAAATTCGATCTGACATTAACCGGTGTGGAAGTAGAAGCGAAATTGATGTTTACGTTCGAATACAGTACAAAATTATTTAGAGAAGAGACCATCAACCGATTTATTACATATTTTAAGAATATCGTCAGCGGTTTAATTGAAAACAAAGAGCGGAGAATTTCCGATTTTGAAATCATAACGGCAGAGGAAAAGAGACAGATATTATTCGATTTTAATGATACCGGAGCAGACTACCCAAAAGACAAAACCATCCACCAATTATTTGTTGAACAGGCATTAAAAACCCCGGACCGTGTTGCGATTATTAGCCACGGACGAATACGGACGAAAGGAGAAGAGGAGAAGAGAAGAAGAGAAGAAGAGAAGAATGAAGAGGATCCCTTCGGGCGAATAAATACCTTCGGCGGAGTACATATTTCTTATCGGGAATTGAATGAGCAATCCGGTCGATTGGCAGGGATGTTAATTGAAAAAGGCGTTCTGGCGGATAATATTGTGGCTATTATGATGGAACGATGCGTGGAGATGGTAATCGGGATATTGGGCATATTAAAATCCGGGGGCGCCTATTTGCCAATCGACCCCGATTACCCCCAGGAAAGAATCGATTATATGTTGAAAGACAGCGGAGCGCAATTGACGGTTACCAATGACGTTTTTTCCTCTTCTTTCCCAACTTCTTATCTTCCTAACTTCCTAACTTCCCATCCTTTCAGTCTTGCTTACGTCATTTACACTTCCGGTTCCACCGGCAAACCCAAAGGTGTGATGGTAGAACACAGTCCAGTTGTTAATTTATTGTTTGCAATGCAACATGAGTATCCCTTAGAGGTATCGGATACCTACCTGTTAAAGACCTCTTATGTTATCGATGTATCGGTAACGGAATTATTCGGGTGGTATATGGGGGGAAGTAGAGCGGCCGTACTGGAAAAGGAAGGTCATAAAGACCCCCGGGTTATAGTGAATTCGATTGAAAGAAATAGAGTGACGCATATCAATTTTGTTCCTTCTATGTTCAATGCATTTATAGAACAGTTGACAGGGGAAAATAAGCGCCGCATATCGAGTTTAAAATATATTTTTTTAGCTGGAGAAGCGCTGTTACCGGAGTTAGTAGAAAAGTTCGGGAATTCAAATACAGGCATCACCCTGGAAAATATATATGGCCCGACAGAGAGTACGGTTTATGCCAGTAAATACTCGTTATCCGCTTGGAATGGAATCGGAAGTATACCGATTGGCAAACCATTACCCAATATAGAACTATATATTTTGAATAAAGATAACTATTTGCATCCGGTGGGTGTTGGCGGAGAATTATGCATCAGCGGTTTCGGATTGGCGCGGGGTTATTTGAACAGGCCCGAACTAACCTGTGAAAAGTTTATTAAATATAGGACCAATAGGACCAATAGGACCTATATTAATTACAAAACCGGCGACTTGGCCCGCTGGTTACCGGATGGAAACATCGAATTCATGGGCCGAATTGATCACCAGGTTAAAATCCGGGGTTTCAGGATCGAATTGGGAGAAATCGAATCCCGGTTAATGAAATACCCGGGTATAAAAGAGTCAGTGGTGTTGATGCAAGAGGAAGGGAGAGGAGATAAATATTTATGTGCCTATATTGTTCCTAATCGTGAATTGGTTATATCGGAATTAAGAGAATTCCTGTCGATGGAATTGCCGGAATATATGATCCCTTCCTATTTTGTGCAACTTGAGAAAATACCTTTAACACCCAACGGCAAGGTAGACCGGAGAGCGTTGCCGAAACCGGGGTTGAAAGCCAGCGAAAGTTATACCGCACCCAGGGATGAGATTGAAACGAAATTGGTAGATATCTGGTCTGATGTACTCGGCGGGGACGCATTGCATGCGTCTCAATTGCAAACATCGATAGGAATCGATGATAATTTCTTCCATTTGGGGGGGCATTCATTAAAAACCACCATACTGGCATCCAGGATAGAAAAAACATTCAACGTAAAAATACCATTGTCGGAAATATTTAAGAATCCGAGAATCAGGAAATTATCAGGATATATAAAAGATGCAGTACAGTGGGAATATACCCGGATAGAATCGGTGGAAAAGAAGGAATACTATCCATTATCTTCCGCTCAAAAACGTTTGTATTTTCTCCAGGTGATGGAGGAAACCGGTGTTGCGTATAATATGCCCCTGTTCATGAAACTGGAAGGGAAAATCGACCTGGAAAAACTGGAAAGCACCTTTGGGAAATTAATTCAACGGCATGAAAGCATCAGGACGTCCTTTTTCATGGTAGATGAAGAACCGGTGCAGAGAATTCATGAGCATAAAAACTCGTCCACAGATTACACTGATTACACAGATGGTAGGGGCGCCCCCCCGTGGTCGCCCGATATAATAAGGAATTTCATCCGTCCATTCGATTTGTCGAAA
>JAUPLE010000907.1 GCA_030837085.1 Acidobacteriota bacterium
ATTCGTTTCATACCCTGCCAGACCGTCCTGGGGCGTAAAATGCCGGACGTCGCCGGTGGATATATCCCGACGAATAACCCCGCTGTCCAGCCCCAACCAGACGTTGCGATCATGATCTTCGGTGATAAAATAGACGGGATTCTCCACCCCGAAGCCATCGCTGAAGTATTTTTCCAATCGGTTGTATTCATTGTTTATCGTATAAAGACCGGCTGCCGTACCGACCCATGTGCGGTTTTCTTTGTCGGTCCATGCAGCGAACACATCATTGGCGCTGTCGCCATCGGAAGATAAAAATTGGGTTAAACGATAATCCTTTATACTTAAACGGTAGAGTCCCTTCCCGGGGGTTCCCAGGTCGAGGGTTTCCCAGTTCCCGTTTGGGTCGACTTTTCCTTTAAATATCCGGCGAACGAAAACACCCAACCTGGGGTTGGAGCGAACAAGAGAAAAGTGGTTATCTTTTAATATAAAAAGATTGTTGTTGGCGGCGGCCCATACTGCGCCGGTATGATCGACCCGGACGGAAGAATAGGTCGCCCTTCCCCGTGGGGACCTGGGAATTGAATAGCTCATTACTCGTCGCCCGGGGGTGATTTTTATGATCCCGGTCCAGGTGATTGCTGCCCAGGTATTTCCCCGCGGGTCCGTATCCATATCCAGGACCCTGTAACTGGAAATAATATTCTTATCGATGCCGGGGATTTCCAGGGAGGCGATCTTTTCTTCGCTGAGAAAGCTAAACCCGCCTTTGTGGCCCAACACGATCTCTTTACCGTCGCTGCCGGTTCTTTCCGTAATCGCAGTAACTTCGTCCGCGTAAAGCCCGTTTTTTCCCCTGAAATTTGCAAAACGGAAACTCACGATTTTACTGACCCCCCGGAAACCGCCGATCCACAGGTTTGATTCCCGGTCATAAAACAGGCAGTGGGCGCCATCTCCCAGCAGGTCGTTTTGCCTGGAGAAATTATGTATCCTGCCCCCGGGGTCAACCTTTAAGAGGGCAAACGGGCACGCCACCCAGACTCCCCCATAACCGTCGGCTAATGAATCGGTTATAAAATGATAATGAATTTCCTGGAATTCGGGAAAATCGCCTTGGTACACGAGATGGAAACGTTTGTTCCAATAGTATCCCACCCAGTGGAAACCGGTTAGCCATATGACCGGTTCTACCGAAGAGATATTTGCCGTCCCCGGGGTGTTTCTTGCGTCGACGACAAGGGTATATATTTCTTTTGACGGTGTGTTAAGATTTACGAGGGTGGTTTTAGCCGAATCAAAAGGGGAAATGATTTGCAAGCCCTGGGCCGTGGCCAGGTAAAAGGTATCTTGATAACAAGCGATTTTGCGAATGGAAGCAAGGACAGGGAAATGTTGCCAGCCGGGATTTCGGTAGAGATAAAAACCATTTGCTTGCGTCCCTATCCCGATGAAGGTTTTGCCCTGGTATTCAAGAAGCGCCGCGTCGGCGATGTGGATTTCTTTGGCTTCTAAACCGGTCTCCTGCGGTCCCGGCGGTCCGTCGATATGGCGCCACCGGCCTTCCGTATAACAGGAAAACCCGCGGTCCAGGTGATCGGAAAAGACCCAGGTATTCCCCTGCTTATCGGTCACCAGGTGGTAATAAGCAGTATAATCCAGGCCATCCGATTTTGAATAGTTCTTCCATGTGGTGCCGTCGTACGAAGTAACCCCTCTTGCCGTGGCAAACCACATGACGCCCCTGGCGTCCTGGCCGATCGCGTTTACCGTGGCGCTGGCCATCCCGTCGCTGATGGAATAGTTCCGGGTAAGATACGCCTGGGAGTGAATATCTGCCGCCGAAAATATTACGGATATTAAAACGGCCGCAAAAGGTATATTCCTTCTTTTTCTTAAAGTTCCCATAGAACTAGCGCCTCCGGGTTGAACACTTTAACGCAAAATTGTACCGCTTAAAAGTATAGAAAAAAAATGGAAAATATGCAAGTTTTTTCTATACCCGATCCAAGAACACGGCAATTCTCATTTTGAAAAATTTCGGGCGAACACATAGGTTCGCCCCTACTTGACTTTGAATTCCCTGTCCTCTATTATATAGGATGAGAAACATCTTTGCCCCCATCTTCCTGCTCAGCCTGCTCCTGTTATATACCTGCCATGCCCTGGATCCCAACGCCGCGGTGATTCAGTTCGTCATGTTAATAACTTTCCTATCAGCCCTGGGCTGCCGTTTCCTGGGAAAATCCACCTGGAGTTATTGGTTTATTGGTCTCTCCATCGGCTTGTTGATTACCTCTCAATTTCTAAAAGAGAAAGCTGAATTTTATCGTGTTAGCCAATCCGCATCCGCATTCCATATCCCGGCGGAAGAGTACGTAACCCTCTATGGTCAATTGAAAGCATTCCCGGAAATCGGGAACGATGAATCGATTCTAACCCTGGAAACCCTTTACCTGGAAATCGAACAACAAAAAATCCCGGTTCACTTTTTCACCCGGATCAATGTCAAAGGTGACTGCGACCTCAGTCACCTTTATTGGGGCGATCATATTAGCGTCAGCGCCAGGGTTTTCAGCAATCGTTTTAGCCGCAACTTCTACCCCAACAGCATGGAAGATTACGTGTTAAGTAAGAAAATCCATTTCAACGGTTCATGCAAATCGGCACAAATGGTCACCGTCCAGCAAGAGACTTCCTGGCCCTGGAAACTCATCGGCAAATGGCGAAATAAAATAAGAGATACGATTGAGAAAAAGTATACGGGAAAAAACGGGGAAAATGGGGAACTGGACCCCAAAGGCGTCTTTCTCGAAGCCACCCTCCTGGGCGAACAAGGGAAACTGGACGCTGAACAGAAAGAACAGTTATTAGGAGCCGGCATCTGTCATATCTTCGCTATTACCGGCGCCAATATCGCCGTCATCGCGCTCATGTCCCTGGTATTTCTAAACTTCCTGCGCATCTCTTACAGGAAAAGATATATTATCACCGGGCTGCTGCTGGTCCTGTTTTTAATTCTTTCCGGCATGACGGTATCCGCGGAGCGGGCCGTTTGGATGGCGCTCTTGATATTTATTGCCAGGATTCTTTACCTGGAAATCGATATTTTTAATATTATCTCCTTTGCCGGCTTAATCATTCTCATGAAAAATCCGGGCCAATTCCTGGATGCCGGGTTTATCTTAACCTTTACGCTTACCGCGGCCATCGTCATGGGCAGGAAAATCTTCCTCCCCCTGCTTAGTAAATGGAAAGTGCTCCGGCTAAACACGTATACGTATATTAATGAATTACTATCCGCCAATCTTTCCGCCGCCATCATATCCCTGCCTCTTTCACTTTTTTTCTTTAAACAATACTCCTTTGTCGGATTCTTTGCCGGGTTGCTGCTGCTGCCCTTGACCGGTGTCATCACCACCGGGGGTATATTACTGATCGCATTGCCGCTCATCTCTTCCCGCGTTTCCGGTATAGTATTAATGTTGCTGGATATTCCTTTGCGAGTTTTTTACTATATCGCAGCGATTTTCGCAAAGGCTGCCCATGTTTTCGTGATATACAGGGCGTCGCCCCCGGTTCTCCTGGTGGTTGCAATTCTAATTGCATTTTACCTGCTGTCCGTCAGCCGCACCACCCTCCATAAACTCATCCTTGGTCTATTCATTTTAGCAGGAATATCCTATATGTGCATCACACTTTTTTACTACTCGCCGGAAAACCTGGAAGTCTTTTACCTGGACGTGGGGCAGGGAGACTCGGAAGTAGTGGTTTTTCCCGGCGGGGATGCTCTATTGATAGACGCCGGGGGCGCCTATTATTCCTCAGACGCCCAGGTGGGCATGAAAACAGTTCTCCCTTTTCTCCTGGAAAAAAGAATCAAAATAAAATGGGCCGCTATATCTCATTTTCACCCGGACCACGCCAGGG
>JAUPLE010000908.1 GCA_030837085.1 Acidobacteriota bacterium
CGTGCATATAAGAAAACATTCAGCAAACTCAAAGCATTCCAATAAACAATATTGCCTTTTTTTTAGAAAATCGCATTCTTTTTTATATCCTCCCAAAGGTTTAACTATGAAACAACTTCCGAATCCATAACCCACTGGAAAAATCATATGCCCTAAAACATAGGGAACAATCACGGACAATACGATCAAAATAGCACCTATCACATAATTAACATTGGAAAAATCAATAGAACAAGCCTGATATGTTAATTCAGATTGCAGACTGTAATCCAAAACAAACAAAAAAAATAGAACAAACACGCCCGGTACATAGTAGGCTAAAAAATCAAGAAATCCAAAATAGAAATAGTTTTTACTATTCATTTATATCCTCCATTTAAAAAATATTTTCATAATATTTTTTCTCCTCGCTCTGTAAAATCTCATGTAAGTGCAAAAATACCTTGCACCCAGAAATCAAATATACAGGAATTGGGAAAAAATATCAACACGTAATTTGATTTTTAAAAATATTTTTCAACCTGCACATTTATCCAATTAGTGGCGGAAAGCGATGAAATGGATTCGGAATGGGTTGTTAGCAAGAAGTTATCCGAAAAGCCATGGAGATTTTGATATTTAAATATTGTAGGGAACAGGCATTGCCTGTTCCATAGAACATTTTCCAAAAAGGCATTTGAAGGAACAGGCGGTGCCTGTTCCCTACCAAATATGCGCATCGACCATCCCATTAATAAGATAACCATCATTTGGAGCCGCTCATTGCAATAAAAGTCGGGACTATAATGGATTTTAGAGCTTAGCCACTTATGTTATCAATCCTAATTCGCGATAATAGTACGCAATTTACCCCATTCCGGAAGCCAGGTGGAGATATCTTCTGTGGATCGCTGAATGCCACTTACGATTTTTTCCCTGAAAGCAAGAACTCCTGTAAACCCATTAGCCGCAAGCCAATCATTCATGCCCCAAAGTAAATCCTTCCCTGAAAAAGCATGAAGGAAATCGTTGAAACGCTGTCCTCCTTCCAAACATTCCGATTTATACATTTCAAATGAGTTAAGGACACTTTTTTCATCGACACTTTGCGTTTTGCGATATTTATCAATGTTTTCAAGGATTCCCTTTTTACAGGATTCTTCGTCCAACGCAGCCGGGAATAGGTGTTTTTCCCTTCCACACTCTTTTCCAAACGCGGACGCCAGGGGATTAAAGCGGGAACGATTGGTGCTCAAAGCTGTTCGCGCTGCCTGGTAAATGGCAATCAAATTACGCGCCCGTATCAACGCCTGCTTATAAGCAACGATATCAAAACTTTTTTTCACCAGGGATTTTTCAACCACTACCGGATCAATTAGGTAATTTTCAATCTCCTTGCGTTCCCATCTCCAGCCGAAATGAATTTTTTTATCACTAGACTCCCAACGATAGGGTTCATTTTTGGGGGTTTCCCAATCAGCAATGAAGTCACCGTCCAGGAGACCGCAGCATATATCAAGACTATTTCTTTTTTCACGCGCTTCGCGCCATGTTATTATACGATCACCCATGCCGTATTTTCCACCGGAATCTTTTATCAGGCAAAGCCCGCTGAGGAGCTTACTCAATACTCGTATATCAGGGCTATTGGGACCGCCTTCACAAAAGAGGACACTTACAGGCATAATTTTCCTCCGGGCAGACGAAAAATTTCATCAGGTGAGGATAGCGCTGAAATGGATTCGGAATGGGTTGTTAGTAAAAATTGGCAGCCTGGTCCAATGTTCGGAAGAGAATTATAAAGCGCCTGCGCCAAGGGCGGATGCAGGTTAAGGTCTACCTCATCGATCAGTACGACGCTATTTTTTATTTGCATCCTTACAAACTCAAACAACATCGGGAACACAGATTGCTCACCCGCGGACATTTCCTCGATATCGTAGGTTCGATTGCCATCCGAAAGAACGAAAAAATATTCCTCAGGCGTCGGTGCCCCGGATTTATACATGGGTTCCAAACCTGAAAAAGACCTTCCAGGAAAAATTTTTTTATAACTGTTTTCCAGTTCAAGCAACCAATCAGGGCCGTCGCCCGCACCGGTAAACTGTTTCAATTTCCAGGAATTAAGGTATCTTCTCAACCGTGAAACGCCAATATCATATGAAACTCGACCTCCGCCCCCGTTTTCTTTTTCATTGTTATCCACCGATGGCGCCGCGAATTGGGGTGTGGAAAGGTTTCGGAATTGATCAAACCAGAAGAATCCCGGTAATGTGGAAAAAAAATCCCTGACCCAGGGCGATGTCTTAAGTAACTGGGTTGCATAATATCGCCCCTTTAGTTGAAACAGGTTATTTTTCGATGCTTTGCCATCTTCTCCCAGGGCTTCGATCCATTGTCCCTTTAACCGAAGCGTTAATTTGGAATTGCTCCCAGGCATAATTTTTTGCGGCGGTTTCTTAAGTTCAAACCATTTTTCCCAGACGGCAGTGGTTGTTTTTATCTCTTCTTCGGAAAGATGTATATCCAATTGAACTATTGGTTGGCCCCACTTTTCGTATCGGGCCGGCACCCAACCCGGCCAATTAAAATCAGTTACATCCCTGATGTGCCCCGAAGCCATTGATAAACAGAGGCCCACGGCTTGCAAAACAGTGGTCTTGCCTGCGCCGTTATCACCAAGTATGAGGAATTGATCTGAAATGTCACCGGTTAATTTATTCCGGAGATCAAGTTCCTGTGACTTGAACCGCTTAAAATTCTCTAAAAAAATTCGAGATATTTTCATTGCATTAAATACTCCGTTTTATGAAATCTCATTAACTTGAAGGCGAATGTCCCAGAAAAGTGATGAAGATCGATCGTTAATGCTTTCATGAGGCTATTATAATTGAAAAAATCTGAAAATGCAATTAAAAAATACCCATCATTCTCAGTCGAGCAAGCATCCTATTAATGCGGCATCACCTCGTCCTTATGAAATTTTCCATATCCTCGATACAAATTTTGGTCCGGCTCATGAAATTTTTTGTCCCTGTGACCCGATTTTTCATCCGCCTCAAGCGATTTTTTGTCCCATGGATGCAAATTTGCATCCGTTTTACCCGATCACGCATCCCCGGGCCCCAACGTCGCATCTTTTTCATGAAATGATCCATCCCGTAAATATGATTTGTCATCGGCC
>JAUPLE010000909.1 GCA_030837085.1 Acidobacteriota bacterium
AACCAAGCTTTTCGCCTCCAGTTCCGATATTTTTTATGGGGTCCGAATTCAATCCTTGGGGGCTTGCAGATGGAAAGGTGGTGGTTGGGGGGTGTGGGGGGATAAGGAGGTTGCCTAATTCCCCCCACCCAAACACTCCCTCCCGAAGGGAGGCCATTTTTTTGTCCTCTGGCTATTCTCATTTCACCCACAGATTCTTTTATAGAACCGAAAAATAGTCGGACAAGTTGGACAGGTTGGACAGGTCGAAAAAAAGATCAAGGAAAAGATCTTAGCGGTTATCTTTAATAAGAAATCGGGAAGCCCGGTCGAGTCAACATTTTTCGATAGGAAGAGATGTGGAGAGGCGTCATCTCAAAAAAATAATTATCGCTATCTTTTTCAACTGAAAGGCTTGACATTTCAATTTTAAATGATTATGATTATTCAATACGAAGGAACACAAAATGATAAATATTGAGATTAAATTGAGATGCCGGGTAGTAAAAAAATCAATTTTTTTTTCGTTACCCTCTTGACAATATGTTGGAAATAGTTTTTAATAGAACCTTAAAGTTTAGCAAGCACATTTAAAAAATGTAAATAAGATTTATAACAAGGAGTATAAAATGAAAAAACAAGCTTTACAACTTTTAACGGTTTTGGTGTTAGTGTTAACGGCAACAACAGTGGAAGCTGTTGTGTGGGTGAACGACATTTGCCGCACTCTTCCTGAAGGCCCATCCGTTTTGTGCGAAAACATGGTAACCCAGGGAGCAGAGCTTTATTTTAAAGCCAATGCCAACATAATGAGCTTTTTTGCTGAAACTGAAATTGGCTCGGCTAAAGAATATAATTTTACAATTGCATTGTCCCTGGTCCAATCTACCCTGGGATATTTAAAAGAGGCAAATGCAAATTACAACCAGGCCGCCCAGATAGGCTCAACCGCCGGTTATATTTCGGCCGAAATCGAGCTGTTGAAATCCTTTGATTATGACAAATTTGCCGCGGAGAAGGGACTGAATGACGCAATTAAAGAGAGAGTGAAATGTTTTCTTAAAAGTGGCGATGTCATAGGAATTTACCAGGAAGTTGCTTATCGCATTGAAGAGGTGACAACGACATTGAAGGTAGTGGAGAAAAACCTGCAAAATAATGTAAAACCACAGATTTCAACAGTATGGGAACTGCTGCAAAAATTTTCAGATCTAACCCTGTTCGGAAATTATGCAACCGTTATGGCCATGGCCGCCTTCGGACAACAGTGAGTAATCCAGGGAATGAATAATGAAAAATAGGGAGGCATAATGATGTCAACAATCCGTTATGAAATTGCAAGGCTTTTTACCAGGAAAACAATAGTAATCTTCTTTTTATTGGTCATTGTGTCTCTCTATTTTATTTTCCAGGGAGTCTCGGAATACAAAAATTTCCAGGAGAGTAAAAATGATTTTATTGCTGCCGAGAAAAGTAAAATCAATTTTTACCTGGCCTATGAACAATACGGAGCAGCAGGTTTCAAGGTAATACTTGAGCCTTCTTCGCTGTCTGTTTTTTTCAATAGATACGATTTTACCCGGGATCTCGAAGCCAATATTGATACTTCCGAAGTAATAAGCATCTACAACGGGAGAAAGGGGAAAAAAGCCTTTTCGATTGAAAGTGGATTCGGTGATTTGAATCAATCGATAACCATTTTCGGTACTTTGATTATGATGATAATGGGATTCCTTTCTTTTCCAAACAAGTTCAATATCGAATACTTCTATAAGCGGAACTATATTAAAACAATTTTTGCGCGCATACTACTGCTGGACATATTCTTTGTATTGCTGCTAGCTATAGCCTATATTTTCGCAAAAGGCCTGGGCGTAGAATTTCTTCCCCACGAAAACCGGTTTTTCGTAGGGTATGGGGGAACAGCCCTACTGCTGCTGGACATCTTTTTTTTCATGGGCCTTATTATAAAAGCCTTTTGCAAATATAAAAGAAACACACTTAATATTTTAATGATCACCTGGTTTGTTTTTATTTTGGCCATCCCGGAACTGGGTAAGATTTACCACTCGTTAAAAACAAGCCAGCTTCCTTCAGTGGAAAAATTGGAATTGGAAAAATTGAAAACACTTCTAAATAATGAATTGATTAACAGGCAATACATCAATGATTTTTTATCTAAACACCATGCGGATATAAAGCAGGTATCCCAGGAGCTGAAAAAAGTGATGAAAGAGCTGTATCAATACTATATGAATAACGGCTATAAGCTCAACCAAAAAAAGGAGGCCGACTTCCTTCAGAAGATGATACAGGATATTGATACATTTTCATTTCTCAATGCCCTTTTCCCCGTGGATTTTATAAATTTTGCCTCTGCTGAACTTTCCGGGAAGGGGTATGGGGGGTATCTTGATTTTTTCAACTATATTATTGAGTTACGGGATCAATTCATGCGCTTTTACGGTCAGAAGAGGTATGAATCCGTAAGCAAGGAAATGCCGCTGGAATCCTTTACAAAAAATTTCGAGAATGTTTATCGATCCGAGGCTCACTTGCCAGGAAATTTCGGGACAGGTATAGCGGTTATGGTTATCTATATTGCAATTCTTGGGGGTATGGCATGTTGGCTGAATCGGGATAAAAAAATAACGATAGAACCCCTTGAAATCCCTGGGAATTTCAAGCAGGGCCACATGTTGTTCCTGCTGGTAAATAGGAATAAACAAGAGGCAATAGTGAATGCCCTGAAACAGGAAAAACGATCCTACCTGCACCGGGAATCACACTGCATTATGAATGAAGAAGTGACTGCGTGGCGCTTTATCGATTACGCTTGCCGTGAAAAGAAAATCGATAAAAGTGGAGTATTGGAGAACCTCGGATTATTCGCCGTCGAGGAAAAGGAGCTCCACGGTAAGCTAGCGAATTTTTCCGAGGAGAGTAAGCGAAAGCTGATCTGTTCGCTCGTTTTTGCCGAAGCCAATGACGATATTATCATCGATGATTTTATAAAAGGTGTATCCGCGGAATTTGAAAAGCAATTCCTCGACCTGGCCACCCGGGAGGCAAAAAGGGACCGAAGAATTGTCTATATCGGCAGCGAGATATATACTCCCACTTCCTCCCTTATAAAATTAGATATGAATATAAAAACCTATCACCCGTTCCAGTTGGAGCCTCAACAGGTTAGTTTAAGATAAGAATAGCGAGGCATTAAGAACAGTCTAATTTCAGCAATTTCCCATCAATAAGGGGCTTCCATTTCATAAGAAACTCGGAGAAGACGTGCTCCCGAAAAGCCGGGTATTTTTCCATATAATACATGAGTTCTTTATAGTTCATTTC
>JAUPLE010000910.1 GCA_030837085.1 Acidobacteriota bacterium
ATATTTACACTCGATGACCCATTTGCACTCAATGCCATAACGTTGAAACTTAACCCAAACGTCGATTTTATGTTTGGCCCTAATCCCCTCTACAACAGCTTCAACTTTCGCAAAGCAGCCCAACTCACTAAAAAAATCAGCAGTCTGTCTTTGGTACTGCATCCAATTATGCGATTCTAAAGGATTAGTAATTTTCATCGTTTCCATCTTAGGATTGCCTGGAAGTAATCGAATTGCTCGACATTCTTTTTCATGTTTTTCTATTTTCACTGAAAGTATAAGCTTATCATTTTAATTTGTCAAGTGAAATTCCACAAAACTGATAGAATAAAAGGTGGGAATGATAAATGTTATATTGGTATATAAAAATTTTTTCCCTGTCCCCTTCTTTCTCGAAAAAACAGGTGATATGGTTTGCCTGGAAAATACCCAGCAGCGCAGCCGTCAGTGTGACATAATCGAAGGTCTGAAAACTATCGGGTCCCAGGGCGAAAAAGCTATTGAATGCGGTTAAATAATCCTCATGGATAAACAGTTCCGGGTTTTCCAACCGGGCGTCCCATAGTTGCGACAACAGGGTGAAACAGAGCAATTCCATGGTGGTTTGATAGGTCGTCACCAATTGTTTCAGCCGTTGGGCATCGATGGTATTGCTTTGAAAAAGCACCCGTAACTGTTCGCCCACCGGCGCCGGGAAACCGTCGATTACGATGGCGCGAAGGTTCCGCCAATCTATTTTCAGCGGTTTTTCAACGCCGTATCGGGTCATTTCATTGAGTAGGGTTTCCATCAGGCCCGTATTCACGTTTACGCCAGCCGCGCCGGTTGAAACCCCGGCGCCGCGAATAATAATGGAATCCAGGTTGGAAGTGGGCAGTTTCCACTCCAGGACTTCCGGCCTGGTTTCATCGAAGTACAATCCCCAGGGGAATTTATCTGGCGCCTGCTCTTTTGTTTCCAGGTTGGGCCGCCTATAAGGAAACGACTTGATCTCTCTCGATGGGCCGTACCTGGTGAGAATAAATGCTTTGGCCATGTCGAAGGCTTTTTGAATAGAAGCCCCGTTGGCCAACGCAAAATAAAACTGTTCGGCAAATTCGGTGGCGGCTTGATCCTCAATGGGCACGGAAGTAGCAATAACCGCCCCCACACCGGCCGCCAACAAGAGGTCCATTTGCTTTAAGGTGGCGCAGCCGTTGAGAAATACCAATTGCAGTTGTTCTTGTTGTCCCAGCAACCGAGCCAATCCCAGCGCATTTGCCGGTTGCGGTTCCCCGGCGGCGGTTTCCAATTGTAAATGGGTACCGCCGGCATGCCCGCCGTAGTGAAAAATGGCGATGCGCTCCCGATAGCGATTGAACGATTCAAAGATATCACTGACAGAGGTATTTTCTTCTTTATGAACCTGTATATAACCGTTGTCGTGATGAGTTTGCAATGATTTGAAAATGTTTTTACTCTCTCTAACGATCATCGGCAGGTAGTTATCTTTATCATTAGCAAATGCCAGTACAATAACAGGTTTCATGGTTCTATTTTAATACAAACAGGAAATAAAATCAAGAACCCCCAAACCATATCTTGGGCGAGCCGGAAACAAATAGAAGCACGAAGTACATGCAAAAATAAATTCGAATTTTCAATATCCCAAACAAAAGCAGGCCCGCGAAATACACGAAAAACGCGAAAAGAGAGAGTTCCTATTGAAATTTATTCATTTTTCCTTTACAATGTTCTTATGAGATTTCAAAGCGATAAAAAGAGTAGGTTTTCCGATGAAAATTAATGGCATAACATGGCTGGAAAAGATTGTAGAAAAATTACTGATAAAACACCATATCACGCCTGATGAAGTTGAACAGGTATTTGCGAACAACCCCCAATATCGCCGTTTAGAAAAGGGCATAATTGAAGGTGAGCATTTATATTCGGCGTATGGGTGTACGGATACCGGCCGATATGTTACGGTCATATTTATTCTTAAGATAAAAAAAAATGCGCTGATAATAAGCGCACGAGATATGGATAAAAAGGAGCGTAAACAGTATGAAAAATAAAATTGAGTCGATACCTGCCAATATGACTGTCCAGGAGGCTTCAGAGTTCTGGGATACCCACAGCGTCGCGGATTACCCTTCAAATATCGTCCAATTCGAATATAAACCGGATGAACGCGTTACTTTTATTGCCATTGCAAACGACTTCATGAAACAGTTAGAAAAAAAAGCAAAAAAGAGCGGAATATCGATAGAAACCTTGGTCAACTTATGGATTCAAGAAAAACTAGCAGGATAAAAAAAGCATTTATGCCCCCTTCATCCTGTAATCTGTGTAAATCCGTGTAATCGCTATTCCGTGGACACATCTTTATATAGAATGATGAATGATGAATGATGAATGATGAAAAAAACATTCGTGAGAATTCGTGTAATTCGTGGGCCTATCTGTATTCAGTACATCTCCACCAGCAGGTTCTTTAGTTCTTTGACCCGGTCCCGCAGCACGGCGGCCCCTTTGAAATCGAGATTAGCGGCTTTCTCTTTCATCTTCCGGGTCAACTTATCGATCTCTTTCTCCAGGCTCTCACGACTATTGAAATTAGCCGCAATTTCTTCCTCGCTCTTCTTTATCCAGTAATCGTCATCATAGAAATCTTTTATTTGTTTGGTGATAGGCGTGGGCTTAATATTATGCTTTTTATTGTAATCCGCCTGGTACTTGCGCCGTCGTCCGGATTCGCCGAGGGCCTTGCGCAACGAATCGGTCATTTCTTTCATATAACAAATCACCCGCCCCTTTATATTCCTGGAAGCCCTGCCAAACGTCTGGATCAACGAAGTCTCAGACCGCAAAAATCCTTCCCGGTCGGCGTCCAATATGATAACCAGGGAAACCTCCGGCAGGTCCAAACCTTCTCTTAAAAGGTTGATCCCCACCAGCACATCCACTTCGCCGGTACGCAGCTTTTTAATAATCTTGATGCGGTCCAGGGTTTTGATTTCCGAATGCATATAGGTGGCTTTGATTTGTTTTTCCGCCAGGTAATCGGTTAATTTTTCCGCCATCTTTTTGGTCAACGTGGTCACCAGGACGCGGTTTTTGTTGGCCGCTTCCTTTTTGATTTCTTCCACCATGTCTTCTACCGGGGCGTCGCAATTCCTCAATTCGATTTCCGGGTCCAGCAGGCCGGTGGGTCTTACCAGCAGGTCGGTTACCCGGCGACCAGCGTCGTCAACTTCATATTGGGTGGGTGTGGCGCTGACGTACAATACTTTCTTAAAGGAGCGGTTAATCTCTTCGAAATTTAAGGGCCTATTATCCAGGGCCGA
>JAUPLE010000014.1 GCA_030837085.1 Acidobacteriota bacterium
CTCCTTTGTATATTATTAGCTCACTTCAAGATGGAGCGTGATAGTTTCTTCCGGGTCTTCGGCGCCTCGGCGGTACCGCTGAAACGTTATGGCCCCTTTGCCCTTTTTCATGGCCTGGAATTTCCAGAGGGTAAGACCCGGGATGCCTTCGGTATTGGCAGCGGGAAAGAGTTCCAGGGTGCCGATGAAGCGATATGTGCCGGAGTTGTCTTCAATGTATCGCCACAGGTAGCCGCTGAGGGGATTATTTTCCCTGGAGAACCAGGCCAATTCGCCATCCACTTTCATGTGGTTCACGAAATGGCCTGTCAAATAAATTCCTTTCTCGCGTATCATATCGTCTCCGTTCTATTTGCTGTTTGGGAAAACTCTCATTAATCCCAGAAAAAGAATTCGGAATACGGTTTAATTCCTGTAGAGTATACAATCTGAGGATGATATTTCGGCTCATATCCACACATAGTAGTAATAGAATTATCCGCACAGCATGCATAATTTCTTGCAAAATAAAAAGCCTCATAAATCGATATTTTCTCATCCTTGATGCATACATCAGCATCTTTATCTGAAAATGCTAATATGAATCCGCTCAAAAACTCACTCCCACGGTCACCAATATTTAAATCACACCCTAATTTATCTATGTCTTTATAGCCTATTTCACCCGCATCACAAGAAGTAATAATTATACGATTAGTTGTTCCATTAATGTCCGGAATAATACTACCGCTGTAACACGAACTTAAAACAATAAATTGGATTTTACAGTGAATCATGCTTAGCCAATCATCTAATAATGATGAGCAAAATGTTTCTCTTTCTTTTCCATTATTTGAAAGATATAATTCATTAATCCCACCATGCGTACTTATATAAAAGAGAAATTTTTCATCAGGTTTGATTTCATCGGAAACTCTGTCAAAAAAAAACTTTATATTACAAAGAGAGACATCTTTTGAATCAATTTTTGGTTTTTCTGGTTTTATTTTTGCGTTTCCTTCATCTATCATCTCATATGGAGTAATATAGAAAATTTTTCCATCCGGGATATTATACAATTTTAATAGGGAATACATATCATATGCATCATAAGCTAGTGTCATATCTGAATCCTCTTCATTTTCATAGTAGCCACAAATTACTATTGCATATAGTTTTCCAGAAGCAGTGAGTGATGATATAGCTTTTTTTTCAAATTGTTTATTAGGATTTATAGTTTTACACTCATCATCATCATCATCATCACAATTAGAAGACAACTGTTTCCTATCACCTCCATAGCCAATGAATTTCCATTTTGTTGAACTTAGTAACAGGGGTTCATTATTTTTTGTGGGCCACCATTCTGCTTCTATGATATCGGGGTTGTCTTTGTTTTCATAATTAATGATGCCAATATCTATTTGATGCTTGAAATTGGCCTTTGGATAATAATCGGCAACAAACAACCAACTTTTTTGATTACACTCGATCATGTTTTTTTTATGGATTTCTGATGCAAAGGCAGGTTTTATAATATCGTCTTTGTTAACTGGAGTGTCATAAATCATCAGCTTTACTGCAATGGAGCCTTTTTTGTATTTGTCTAATTTTGATATTGTTTCTTTTGCAGAATTAATACTAATATTTGTTTCTACATCAGAGTCCTTTGAATGCAATGATAAATTATCCCAGTTAACTAAAATACAAGCGGCTAATATTAAAACTAACCTGAAAAATGAACGGCAAATTGTAAACAATTTTGTTTTAGAAACCATATTAATTTCTCCATCATTTTTACATTTGATTTTCCAGATAACATATTAAATTTAGGCCTGATGTTATTTCGCATAAAATCACATTCAATCAGGGATTATCAGGCACTATTGTTATGTTTATATTCCCAGGAATATGGTCATTTTTGGTTAATTTCATTTCTGAGTAACCGCAATCAACGAACACGATAGCAGGACTGAAATCCTCAATACAAATTTCAATCCTACAAGGCTTGGCAGCTTCAATTTCATCAGTAAATTCTATATAAAATTCTATAAATTTATCCTCATGCAACTTTCCAAGGTCGGTGGGCGTCGTTGAAGGGGGATGAGGAGCGATAGTTTGTTCCCAATTTGTAGTGTCGTTCAACGTTCCTTTCAATTTTATGGCATTAGAATACCCATTCGTTATGTAGACATGATCAGGCTTTATAGGATTAGCTACAACTGGAACCTGGATTTGTTGACCTGCTTGCAGTGGATTGTGTGCAATTAGTATTACATCAGGATCTCCCTGTCCATAGGCAAGCCTTGAGATAGGTGCAATTCTCACTTTGATGAAGTTACCTGTAGTACCAGTAACTTCAATCATCTCTATACTGTGAGAAAAATTATTATAAGCAAAAAATAATGTCTTATCATGAGGGCTTTTTCTAGAGGGGCGGCAAAAATATTTGTTAGTTTTTGGTTGATATAGCCTATCATCTACAGGGCTTGTACCGTTCCAACTACCTTTATTTTTCCTCCAAATTAAGACATTTCTAGACCTATTTTCGATCTTTAGATATTTCGCCATCTTACACCTCCAAGTGTATTTTTATTTTTCTCTATTTTCACTTCCCTCCAAGTAATGGAAGTGCGACTGCTTTCTAACAGTCTGGCTGCATTCTAATATACCCCAAAAAACCTGGAAATAATTCTTGTTCCAAATTCTATCAGAATTGTTCCAAAATTATTGGGGCCGCTGAAAATCTCGTTCCAAAAATCGTTCAAATTGTTCCAGACTCCCTTGAAAAGATTGCCACAAAGGCACGCCTGTGCTAAGGCACAAAGGTACACAAAGGGGTTTATTTTAAAAAAATCCTTGGTACCTTGGCGCCTTGGTGGCAAAGGTTTTAATTGTTTTTCTTCTCCTCTCAACCTCTCACCTTCTTACCCTCACACCTTCTCCCCCTTTTCTTTTCTCACAGTATGTGGTTTTTTACTCCCTTTCCCGGCTTTTATCGTTTGAAAATACTATTCCTACGCATGAAAAAGAAATTTCCACGGATTAAATCATCAATTCCACGAATAAAATCTATTCTTCCACAAATAAAATCTTGATTTCCACGCATGAAATATGCACCTCCACGAATATAAAATGCTTTCCCACGAATGAAAAATATATTTCCACGCATTGAGAATGCATGTCCACGATTAAAATCTAGGATTCCACGAATAAAATCATCATTTCCATGGATAAAATATCATTGTCCACGATTGAAATTTATATTTCCACGGATGAAATCCGGATTTCCACGCATCAGAATGCTCTCTTACAAGCGCAAAATGCTGTTTTTTATCGATGAGAAGCCCCCGAATCATATGAGAAAAGGCTGGGATTAAGAAAGAACAAGAAAACAAACAAAAAACTTCTGTGTTTTCCGTGTGTTCTGTGGGCCTGTTTTTGTTTTGAA
>JAUPLE010000911.1 GCA_030837085.1 Acidobacteriota bacterium
ATAAAAGAATTCCCTTCATTAGCTCCCATTCTTAAGGAATATGATATTAATTGCGCTACCTGCAACGGCAACTGCTTATTTAAGAATATCTTTGAAGAACATAATCTTTCGATGAAAGATGAAATGGAACTAAAGAAAAAAATGGCCAGCGTATTAAGTTAAGTAGAGAATAATAGAGCCAGATCGGCTGTCCTGGATGGCATGAGGACAATGGTGGAATAAGGTTTACGTTCGAGAAGATTATAAATCAAGAGGTATACAATGGGTAATAAAGATTTTTTGAGAAAAATAGCATTCAATGCCAGTGAGTATTCCAAAGAAAAAGAATATTGGATGAATATACTGTCGGGGCGGCTTGTAAGAAGCAGTTTCCCATACGATTTTAACAGAGTGGCAGATGAACAAAGTGATGAAAACAATCGCCCGATGGAGCACATGGACCGTGTGGAATTTAAAATTTCCGGCGGGGTCTTTGAAAAGTTGATGTGGACCGTAAATGATTCTGACTTAAGACTGTTCATGATTTTAGTCTCCGGGTTGATGATATTACTAGGTAAGCACACGGGACAGGAAGATATCCTTATCGGCGCCCCCATAGAAAGGCAGGAAGTTGAGGGTAACTTCCTGAATACCATATTGGCTTTAAGGGCGCAGTTAGACGAGGGTATGACATTTAAAGAACTCTTATTACAGGTCAGGCAGGTAGTGGTGGAATCCAGTGAACACCAAAATTTCCCAATCGATCGGATAGTTTATGACTTAAACATGGATATCGGGAAAAATGACGCTTTTGCACTGTTCGATACGGTAATTTTACTGGAGAATCTCCATGATAGAAACTATATTGCCCATATATCTCTTAATATGGTTTTTTCTTTTCTAAGAACCACGGAAAATTTGGAAGGCGTCGTACAATATAACTCAACCTTATATAAGAAAGAGACTGTCAGGGGAATTACCGACCGTTTCGTCCAATTGTTCCAGGAAGCGATTACGAATCTGGATATCCCCATCGTTAAACTTAATATTATGCCGGAAAGCGAAAAGGAACTCCTCCTGGTTAAGATGAACGATACCCGGGCTGAATATCCTAACACTACTATCCATGAACTGTTTGAAGTCCAGGTTGAAAAAACGCCGGGGTGCATCGCCGTCGAAGAGGCGGACACCGGCCGCACCATGACTTATAAAGAATTGAACCGGCGCGCCAACCAATTGGCGAACCTATTATCGGAAAAAGGTGTAATCCCCGGAGCGGCAGTGGCTGTAATGGGGGAGCGTACGAATGATATTGTAACCTCGATCCTGGCCATATTAAAAGCAGGGGGAGTCTTTTTACCCCTGGATGCCCAGAATCCCGACCAAAGGCTCCATTTTATCCTGGAAGATAGCGGCGTCCATATATTCATCTCCCAGGAACGAATTATCAGGGAACGTGAACCTCTTTTCAATGCATTTTCCCCGGGGAGAATTATTGCCATGGATGATAAAGGCGTCTATAATAAGGGCGAAGACAATCTCCGTATCGCCATTCCGCCTACTTACCCAGCCTATATCATTTATACTTCAGGCACCACCGGGAAGCCCAAAGGTGTAATCGTGGAACATAGGTCACTTGTCAACTATATTTGGTTTGCCAACAAGAGTTATGTAAGAGAAGAAGCAGTGAATTTTCCACTGTATACCTCGATTGCTTTTGATTTGACCATAACAGCGATATTTACGCCGCTGGTAACGGGGAATACGGTGATAGTCTATTCCGGTTGGAATAAGGGGAATCTCATTGAACGGATCGTTGATGATAATAAAGTCGGGGTAGTAAAATTAACTCCTTCTCATTTATATTTGATCGGGGAGAAAAAGTTGACAGATTCTCCTGGAAAGATCAGGCGTTTTATCGTGGGAGGAGAAGTATTGAATTATCAAATTGTAAGGGATATTAATGACAATTTTAATGGGAAAGTGGAAATTTATAATGAGTATGGTCCAACGGAAGCGACAGTGGGATGTATGTTGTATAAGTTTGACCCGGTAAAAGACCGGGGCAAAGGAAGTTCTATTTCAATTGGAGTACCGGCGGCGAATGCGCAAATTTACCTGTTGGATAAAAACCAGGAATTTGTTCCTATGGGGGCGGTAGGTGAAATATACATAGGGGGAGACGGTTTAGCCAGGGGTTATTTGAACCTGCCGGAATTAACCAATCAAAAGTTTTTGGAAGTCCAGAAACCTTTTTTCAAAAAGGTTTCTGGCCCCCGGAGGGTATACCGTACCGGCGACCTGGCCCGTTTTTTGAACGATGGGAACATCGAATTCCTGGGGCGTGTTGATCACCAGGTAAAGATTAGGGGTTTCCGCATCGAATTGGGAGAAATAGAGAGTCAATTGTTGCGGTATAAAGCGGTAAAAGAAGTGGTTGTAATCATCAGGGAAGCCGCGGGGGGAAATGCCTATGGCTATAAAACCGGGGATAGCCATATTTGCGCTTATATAGTGGCCGGTGAAGAATTTAGTCTTTCCGAATTGAGAGAGTACCTGGCCGGGAAGTTACCCGATTACATGATTCCTTCGTATTATGTCCGATTGGATGCGATCCCGTTAACGCCCAACGGGAAGGTGGATATGAGGGCGTTGCCTGAACCGGGAATTGAATCAGAAGTCGAATATGTGACGCCCCGAAATGAAACGGAAAAGAGGTTGGCGGGGATATGGTCGGAAATATTGGGAGTGGATGCTGGGATTATCGGTGTTAATGCCAATTTTTTCGAGTTGGGTGGGCATTCACTTTCCGGGACTGTACTGACAGCCAAAATCCATAAAGCCTTTGATGTAAAGTTAGTCCTTGCGGATCTATTTCGTTTGCCCACCCTAAGGGAATTGGCGCAGTTATTGGAAGAATCGAAGAAAATAAAGTTTACTCCCATAGAACTGTTGGAAGAAAAAGAATACTATCCATTATCATCCGCTCAAGAACGGCTTTTCGTATTGCAGCAGTTTGATCCGGGAAGTGTCGGGTACAATGTACCGTTGGTATTTAACATAGAGGGGGAAGTCTCTTTGGAAAAAATCCATAATGCTTTCCAGGGATTGATCCGGAGACATGAAAATTTTCGCACCTCCTTTATTATAATCGATGACAGACCGGTGCAAAAAATACATAAAAACGTGGAATTTGAAATAGAATATTATGATTTGTCTTCAGGTTACACAGGTTACACCGATTATACGGATGACAATAAAAAGCAAAAATGTGAACCGGGTGTGATCATAAACTCTTTTTTTCGTCCATTTGATCTGTCCAATGCACCGTTAATGCGTTTGGGACTGTTAAAAACAAGAGAAGGCGGGCATCTTTTGCTGGTGGATTTGCATCATATTATAACCGACGGGACATCCCAGGAGATATTGAGACAGGATTTTATGAGGTTGTATAAAGGCGAGGAACTGCCATCTTTACGAATACAATACAAGGATTTTTCAGGATGGCAAAACAGCAATAAGGAAAAAGATATTTTAAAACAACAAGAAGCTTACTGGCTCAGTGAGTTTGAAGGAGAGATACCTGTATTGGACATACCCACCGATTATCCCCGACCGATATTCCAGAGTTTTGAAGGGAGCACATTCGAATTCCTTATCGGGGGAGAAAAATCGGGCGCGCTTAAACAAATGGCATTAGAGGAAGGGGCAACATCTTTTATGGTAATATTGAGTATATTCACTATCTTGCTGGCGAAATTAAGCGGCCAGGAAGATATTGTTGTGGGCACAGATATCGAAGGACGCCGGCATGCAGATATTCAACATATCATCGGGATGTTTGTCAATACTCTTGCCTTAAGGAATTTCCCGGCGGCGGAAAAGAAATTTAAAGAATTTTTAGGACAAATCAAAGACCGAACGTTAAAAGCCTTCGATAACCAGGACTATCAACTTGAGGAATTGGTGGAGAAGGTTGCCGCGGTAAGGGATACCAGCCGTAACCCCATTTTCGATGTTATGCTTTCCTTCATGGATTTAAAATCGCTGAAGACCCGCCCCGATGAAATGACGGTCATGGAAGATTCTGAATCGAAATTGAAACCGCATTCATTTAAATGGGGAATCTCCAAGTTCGACCTGACATTGACTGTAAGAGAGACCGCCGGGGGCTTCGGTTTCTTCTTCGAGTACTGCACAAAACTTTTCCGTGAGGAAACCATCCGGCGTTTCGCCGGGTATTTTAAACAGATTGTATCGGTGGTGCTCGACAACAGGAACCGCGGGATTTCAGAAATCCATATTATATCTCTCGAAGAGAAAAAACAAATATTGTTCGAATTCAACAATACTCGAGTTCCCCTGGGAAGAGAAAAAAATTATTCCCAATTATTCGAAGAAGAAATATTGAAAAATCCTGGTAAGATAGCCGCCGTATATGATGATCGCCAGATCGCTTACTATGAATTGAATGAAGAGGCCAACCGTATCGCCGCTATTTTATCAAGGTATGGGGTAACCGCCAACCGGCTTGTGTCGTTGGTTCTAAAACGAAGTATCGCGATGCTGGCCGGTATTATTGGTGTATTTAAAGCAGGGGGCGCATATGTACCTATCGAAGTGGATTATCCCCCGGCCCGGATTGAATATATTCTTGAAGACAGTGAAGCGCAGGTAGTCATAACAGAGAATGATTACCTCGAAATGATTGAAAAGATACAAAATTCCGCCTCTTCAGCGAAGTTGAAGGAGACCGGTATACTCTGTCTGAACCAGGGGCGCCGGCTAGATTCGTCATCGGGTAGTGATTTGTTGAATGGCAGTGTGAACCCCGGTGGTCCGGATGATCTTGCTTATATCATTTATACCTCCGGGACCACCGGAAAACCCAAAGGCGTTATGATTCACCAATTGGGGATGATCAATCACCTGTATGCCAAAATTACTGATTTAGGAATAATGAACCGTGATATTATCGCCCAAACCGCCTCCGCTTGTTTCGATATATCGGTATGGCAGTTTTTGGCCGGTTTGTTGAAAGGAGGGGTTACATGCATTATCGACAAGGAAATCGTCCTTGAGGGGAGGAAATTTTTGCAGGTATTGCGGCAGAAACAGGTCACCATTTTAGAAACAGTGCCCTCTTTGATGAAGGCATTCCTTGAAGTAACAGCCAATGAGACCAATAAAGGATATGAGAGTTTAAGATGGATGATTCCCACCGGTGAAGCCCTGGCTATTTCGTTGGCCAGGGACTGGTTCCGGCATTATCCCGGGACGAAATTGGTAAATGCCTATGGTCCAACCGAAGTTTCGGACGATATTACCCATTACAGGCTCGATGAGACGCCCGCCGAAACTCAAACCTCCATTCCCGTTGGTAAACCGCTTCAAAATTTGCATATTTATATACTGGATAAAAATTTATCACTGTGCCCGGTAGGGGTGAGGGGAGAGATATGTGTATCGGGAATAGGTGTCGGCAAGGGATATTGGAAAGACCCGGAAAAGACCGGGAAAGCATTTATTGCCAATCCGTATTTTGAGGAAATCAAGGATACGGATTATGCCAGGATATATAAAACCGGCGATACCGGATACTTCCGTTCGGATGGAAATATCGAATTTTTAGGCAGGATAGATTACCAGGTAAAAATAAGAGGTTTCCGGGTCGAATTGGGAGAAATAGAAAATAGATTAACAAGCCATAATGAAATTGAGGAAGCCGTCGTCGACGCTAAAACGAATGAAATGGGAGACACATATCTCTGCGCGTATATTGTATCTAATGGAAGAGGAAGAATTTCCAGGTTTGCATTAAAAGAGTACTTATCAGCCTATTTACCTGATTACATGATCCCTTCTTATTTTGTGAATTTAGAAAAAATTCCCTTAACCGCCAATGGGAAAGTGGACCGTAAAGGATTACCTGATCCCGTTGGAACTGGCCTGGAAGATAGTATAGAATGTATTCGTCCCCAAAATGCGCTAGAAAAAATATTAGTAGAGATATGGCAGAAGGTATTGGGAAGAGAAAAGGTCGGAATTAATCAGAATTTCTTTGCCATCGGCGGGGATTCCATAAAATCGATCCAGATCATATCGAGAATGAGCCGCGCGGGATATAAACTTGAAATGAGAGACCTTTATCAATACCCGGTAATTTCGGAACTGGCGCCCCATGTAAAGAAACTGGAACTCATCCCGGATCAATCGGCCATTACCGGGACAATCCCATTAATCCCCATCCAGGAACTGTTTTTTCAACAAGCTCATATGGCTCCTCATCATTATAACCAGGCCGTAATGCTTTATTCGAAGGAAGGATTCGATAAAAAGGCTATTGAGAAAGTATTTTCCAAAATCCAGGAGCATCATGACGCACTGAGAATGTCATACAAATTAAACAATGAAAATGGAAAAATGGTTCAAAGCGCTCATGATTTGAGCTTTCCGCTCTCTTTCCAGGAGTATAATTTAAAAAACCATGAAAATTGCTTCGAGGAACTTAATACGCAAATAAATAAAATACAAGCGAGTATTGACCTGGAAAATGGCCCCTTGATGAAATTGGGGTTGTTTCATCTGAACGATGGAGATAGGTTACTAATCGCCATCCACCACCTGGTTATCGACGGCATTTCATGGCGAATATTATTCGAAGACATTGAAACGTTATACAATCAATATAAACGCGGCGAAAAATTGGTTTTACCCTCCAAAACAGATTCATTCAAAACCTGGGCGGAAGAGTTATCCGCCTATGCCAATAGTAAAACCTTTTTGAAAGAGAAAACCTATTGGCAAAACCTGGAATCGCTTGAGGCGCCTTCAATACCGAAAGATTTTGAGACGGATGATAACTATATCAAGGATAACGGGAGCTTATCGTTTACCCTTAGCGAGGAGGAAACGGAACACCTATTAACCAGGGTAAACAAGGCTTTTGGAACCGAAACTTACGATATCTTATTGGCCACGGTGGGCCTGGGTATAAAGAAAACTTTTGGGCAGGACCGGGTATTAATGGCACTGGAAGGCCACGGGAGGGAAGAGATACTGGAGGATATCGATATTAGTCGGACAGTAGGTTGGTTTACCTGCTTGTACCCCGTCCTGTTTAACGTCGCTTATACAAACGATCCCGGGCGTCAGATAAAAGAGATTAAAGAAACCTTGCGGCGCATACCGAACAAAGGAATCGGATACGGGTTATTGAAATATCTAACCAGGGAAGAGAATAAAAAAGAAAGCGAATTTAAATTAAATCCGCGGGTAAGATTCAATTACCTTGGGCAGTTTGATGCGGATATAAAAGGTTTATCTCTTTTTGAAATAGCCAAAGAGTCCCCCGGGAGTACAATAAGTTTAAACAATCAGCGGGAATATTTATTAGATGTAAATGGAATTATAGCCAACAATCGCTTAACCATGACCTTATCCTACAACAAGACTCATTTCAAACCGGAAACCATGACGGCATTAATTCATAATTTCCAGTCCGAAATCAGGAGTCTGATCGCTTTTTGTTGTTCCCAAGAGAAAATAGAACGTACCCCCAGTGATTTTACCTACAAGGAATTGTCCATTGAGAGCATCAACCGCTTATTGGAGATGTACCCAACCGCGGAAGACCTTTATACCTTAACGCCTATGCAGGAAGGGATGTTATTTCATGCATTGGCCGATAGTTCATCTCAATCCTATTTCGAGCAAATATCGTACCGCATACAGGGAGAGTTGAATATCCCTTTCGTAGAAAAAAGCTTAAATGAACTGTTTAAACGTCACGATGTATTACGGACCGCATTTTTATTTGAAGATATCGAGCGCCCCATACAGTTGGTTTTAAAAGATAGGGCTATCGATTTCTATTACCAGGATATAAGCAATTTGGAGCCATGGGCGGAAAAAAAGAATTTTATCGAAGACTTTAAAAAGAGCGATAAAGACCGTTCTTTTGATTTACGTAAAGGGACGTTAATGCGTGTATCGATTCTTCGGATGGGGGAGTCGGAGTTTGAATTTACCTGGAGTTATCACCATATACTAATGGATGGATGGTGTGTAGGGATATTGATTACTGAATTCTTCGAGATTTATAACAGCTTTTTAGAAAACAGACCATACCGTTTACCCGTGGTAACACCCTATCGAACTTATATCCAATGGCTCGAAAAACAAGATAAAGAAGAATCGACCCGGTATTGGCAAAATTACCTGGATTCGTATGAAGAGCAGGTCGGCGTCCCTAAAACAAAGATATCGACGAATAGCGAGGACAGGTATCGAAATGAAGAGATTTCAATTATATGGGACAAGGAAAAAACAGCCGCGTTGAATAGGCTGGCAGCCGCCAATCATGTTACGTTGAATACAGTGACCCAGGCGATCTGGGGAATACTCCTAGGAAAATATAATGGCAAAGACGATATCCTTTTCGGTTCAGTCGTTTCCGGCCGGCCCTTTGAATTGGAAGGAGTCGAATCGATGATGGGATTATTCATTAATACTATCCCGGTGCGTATCCGCTTTGAAGGCCATTTGAAATTTTATGCGCTGCTTCAAAAAATCCAGGAAGACGCATTGGCCAGTGAACCCTATCATTATCACCCTTTAGTCGATATTCAATCCATGAGCGCCTTAAAACAAAATCTCATCGATCACGTTTTTATATTTGAGAATTTCCCCATCGCAGAACGAATCGAAGGATATGGAAGCGAAGGAAATAAAAAAAATGAATTGAGATTAAAATTAACCGATATCGATGTATTCGAGCAAACCAATTATGATTTCAATGTGATGTTCTTAGGGATCGAACAACTAAAAATCCTATTACGATACAATGGAAACGTCTACGATAACGACTATATAAAACAAATAGGAGACCATCTCAATATCATCATCGAGCAAGTAATTGCCGATCCTTCCCAGCCCATTTCCGATATCGAGATCATTTCCGAAGCAGCCAGGAAAGAAGCGCTCAATTATTTTAATGAAAATTTACATGAAAAGTTTGAAATTTTGCCGATCCAGTCGCGACTTGCAATTGTTTTCAGGAAATACAAGACAAATACTGCCATCCAATGCGGCGCCGCCCACTTCACTTATGCGGAACTTGAGCACAGGGCAGCCTGCATTTCCCAATGGATTACCGGACAAAATATCCCGGTAGGAAGTTTTATCGGCATCTATATCGAGAATAGAATCGATATCATTGCCGCCATTATTGGGATACTCCAAAGACGCTGCGTATTTGTTCCTTTAGATACCCTTCTCCCGGGAAGGCGGATAGAACATATGATTAGCTTAACAAATATCCAGGTTATCGTGACGGATACCACTCATGAAACAATCGTGACAGGTATGAAACAGAATGGTTCCGATATCGCGCACATTTGTACAATTAACGATCTATTCTATCTATCCCATGAATCTAATAAAAAAAACAATCCCGGTATTACATATGATCCGGAAGATAAAATCTATGTCTATTTTACATCAGGGACCACGGGGCTGCCGAACGCCATTGTCGGAAAAAATAAAAGCCTGGTACAGTTTCTCCAATGGGAAATCGAAACAATTGCCGTCGATGAGACCTATCGAATCAGTCAATTCACGGCCGTTGGTTTCGATGCATTTTTGAGAGATGTATTTGTCCCCCTATTGGCCGGGGGGGCAATCTGTATTACCCGCAATAGGGAAATCTTGCTTGACGGCAGCGCCCTTATCCAATGGCTTGATAAGAATCCAATCAACCTGGTCCATTGCGTCCCCAGTCTGTTTCGTATCATAAATTCCGAAAAATTAACGCCAGCGTCGTTTCCCCATTTAAAGTACGTCCTGTTGTCCGGCGAACCCATTAATCCCAATGAGTTAAAGAGATGGTACAGCCTTTTTGACCGGCGCATCCAATTAGTGAATTTTTATGGTCCCACGGAAACCACCATGATAAAAACATATCACTCAATCGGCGCAGTGGATATTGAGGCCGGCAGGATTCCCGCCGGCCGTCCCCTCAGGGGAGCCCGTGTGCTAATATTGGATAAACATATGAAAATTTGCCGCCGGGGAACCATGGGGGAAATCCATATCAGGACGGCTTACAGCACTCATGGTTACTTGAACAACCCGGAGTTAAACGCCCGCTCCTTTATAAAAAACCCGTTCAACGCTGGGGAAGGAGACCTTATTTACAAAACCGGGGATTTGGGAAGAGAATTGGAAAATGGAGAAATCGAAATCCTGGGAAGAATCGACCGCCAGGTAAAAATAAGAGGAGTAAGGATCGAATTGGAAAATATCGAAAACTGCTTACTCAAACATAACCAAATAGAGAAAGTCATTGTAATGACCCCTGGGGCAAGGAATAGCGAAAATTATCTATGCGCCTACATTGTCTATAAAAAGCCCGGATCCCCGATTATTGACAAAATTCCCACCGGACCGGAATTAAGGGACTTTTTAGCTAAAGAATTGCCCACTTCCATGATCCCTTCCCATTTCATTAAAATAGAAAAAATTCCTTTGACCGCCAATGGCAAAATAGACCGGAAAGCACTGGAAAAAATGGGAGAGATACAGGATACCGGGACATTATATGCCCCGCCCACGACCGAAATGGAAAAGAAAACAGCAGGTATATGGGCGGAATTGCTTAAACTCGATAAAGTCAGTATTAACGACAATTTTTTCGAATTGGGAGGAAATTCTTTAACCACGTTGGCGTTGACGTCCAAATTAAGAGAAATCGGCTGCGAGGTTACTTTAGGAGAAGTCTTAGGGAACCTAACCGTCAAAAAGCTGGCTGCCGTCATCAATGCAAAGAATATTTTACCTGCATACGTATCGGATTGCATCGAAAAATTGAACAAGGGCAATAATAAAAAGAATATCTTTATTATTCACCCCATGCATGGGATGGTGAATCAATATAGAGAGTTGGCCGTATTATTGGAAACAGAGTACACCGTGTATGGGCTCCAGGCCGGCGGATTAAAGACGGGTACAAAAATGTCCGAAAGCCCCTGGCAAATGATTGCCGATTACATAGAACAGATCCTGTCTGTTCAAACAGAAGGCCCTTATATCATTGCAGGATTCTGTATCGGTACTCTAATCGGCTATGAAATCGCAGCCAGGCTGGAACGTATGGGATTCTCGGTGGAAAAATTAATCCTGTTCGATACCAATGCATTTTTTTCGCGGAGCTTTGCCGCGCAAATCCGGGCATTGGAGTATTCTCCCCAATTTATAAAAAGATGGCTTCATTTTTCAAATGAAAGGAGATTTAAAAAAGCGATCCGGGACGGGAATCATAGAAGAACACTGGCGCCCAGCAGTGAAGAAATCACAAACAATCTGCGTGTTTTTAGGGATCATATTTTAATCCTGGATATTATAAAAGCGCCCATATTAGTCCTTTTAGCCAAAGACTCAGATATACTAAGAACAACGGAAGCGAATTTCAGTAGAATGACAAAAAGTAAAGCCACCGTGATAGAAGTCCCTGGTGACCATGAATCCATATTTGAAAAACCCTATGTGGAGAATTTGTCTGAAGCAATAACAAATATGTGAGGCATAAGGCATAAGGAATATGACTCAATAAAGCCCGATATTCTTGAAGTCGATGCGCCCGCGGGTCCCAGGGTAGGCACTGGCGTTATTAATCGAAAAGAAAATAGACTGAATATCCGTTAAATCAAGCTTCTTTCTCTCTCCAAAAAAAACATTAAATTTCTCAAAGGGAATGTAAAACTCCTTCCAACCCTTCTTTACTAAAAACGAATGACGATACCAACTCTCTTTGCCCGATTCTCCCGTCCTGGCTTCCACCCAGAACCGCAACTTCCGTTCCGATTGCGCTTCGAAACATATTCCCTGATACCCTGAGAAATCAAACCGCTTCCTGGCCGCTAATACCGACCAAAAATCTTTGCCCGCCGACTCATCCTTATCCAGTTTAAAACCAAACGTGGTTATCAATTCACCTTTTTCCGATTGACCATAGACAATAGTTCCCTTTGAACCGCTGTTCTTTTCTATTGTAAAAAAGCCTTTTTCATTCACCAGGGGCTTTTTTTGAAAAAATCGCCCCTGGACGACCCCAAAAAAACTTTTATTTATCCCAATGAAAAAGGGGTTGGACAGTATCCACGGCAAACGATTGAACTTATTATTTGTGACAAATACTTCGATGCCATAAAAACCCGGCCCTTTTATCCCTATTTCACACTTTTTTTCCCGGTTCCGCTCAACCTTTTGGTATACCTGGCCGTCTCTCTTAACCACGATTTCCGTCTCAAAATTAAACGGAAGCAGGATAACCAGTTTCCCTTCCTCCAGCGGCGAACTGCCCCCCATTTCCACCCGCTGCCCTGAATTATCCAGGAAATAAGCCTCGAATCCATTAGCCGGTGCAATCGCTTCAATCGCACTAAAAAAATTCCCCTGCCGCAACGATGAAATAATTATGGAGGAAGCCTGCTGCGCATTTGCCGGCAGTTCCCGGTCGACCTTAACATAAATATTCAAAATCTCAAACATGGCCCCATAAGAAGGAAAATTCAATTCAAATTTCCCGCCGGCAGCCAACCTCCCATGCGCATCCAGCGCGTAAATACCATAATAATGCCCACGCTTATCCCCCAGGTTCAACGAATCCCACTTCCTTATTTCCCTCCGCGGATATTCCAGCGTATTGAGCACTGAGTAATTAGAATTCACAAGATACTGCAGCGGGAAACTCAACAATTTAAAAAAAGGAATCCCCCCGGCGCTCCGGTAACAGGTTAATATTTCTATCCCGGTGAACCCTCGTACATCCCAATCGGTCCAGGGAATACGTCCATCATAAGGATGAGAAATAAAACAAACGCCTTTATCCTGGAGGACTTCATTAATCGCTTCCTGTGGTTCCGGCGGGAAAATATAACCGGGGATTTTAAAGCCGGCGGCGGCAAGGTGTCCGGCTTGAAGTGAAAACTCGCTGGCGCCGACGAGCAATACATCGTTTAAATAAGCAGTGGCCTTAGCCGATTTCCTGTTGGGCCGGCCGTGGTCGGTAAGAATAACAAAATCAAGGCCCAGGGAATGCGCCGCTCTGGTAATGTCATCGATTGTTCCTTTGCCGTCGGAAAACACTGTGTGCATGTGATAGACGCCTTTTTTATAATAAGAGGGTAGGGGGGTGGTGTTGGTTTCTTTTTTATAAGAAAGAATAGGGAAGAGAATAACGATCGCCAGGATAGCGATGAAAGCCAGGGCATATTTCAGGATATTTTTCATAATTTTCATTGGTGGGATCAATCTGTCTTTAATATACCTCGTCATGGCTTCCCACA
>JAUPLE010000912.1 GCA_030837085.1 Acidobacteriota bacterium
GACCGGAACTTGAAAAAGGCTTCTTTGTATCTCTGGATTTGTGCGGTGTTTTCCTTTTTCGGTATTATTCATTCGGCTATTCCCGACGGCAACATGTATTTCCCCTGGCATTTAACTTCACCGGCGATCCGGGTGCCGTACCAGTTCACGGCGGCATACGTGGTGTTTGCTTTAATGCTGTTGGCGCTTTCGTTTACAAAGGAAAGTAAAGAAAAAGCTGAAGAGGATCTGTCTCATTAAAAAGCCTCCGGCGGGTCAGGACCCTTTTAAAAAAGGGTCCCGACACCCCCTAAAACTTTTGTTACTAGAAGTTTTGGAGGGTCCAGGCCCCGCGGCGCGGGGGACCGCCTCCAAAAGTGCCCCTGGTAATTATCTCTTTACGCGTGTTCCCGGCTCACCTGGTTCTTTTTATATTTGTAGAAATACGCCAATAGTTCATGCCGCAGCACCAGGTCTTCTTGAACCGCGGCCAATAATTCCTTTATCTCCGGGGATTCGTTTACCGTGCTCTCCGTTTGTTTTTCCATGGCCGCTGGGGCAGCCTGGTTCTCTTTTGTATGCATGGAACCACTATTGAATAACAGCCAATCCAGGGATAAATCGAAATCCTCATGCAGCCGGATCAATGTATCCAACCTGGGAAAAGCAAAACCGATTTCATTCTTGTATAAATTACTCCTGGAAATCCCTATTCTGCTTGCCATTTCCTGGCGCGAATGTCCATACGAGTTCCGCATTATTTCTAAGCGCTTTCCTGCCTCTACTATTAGATTTCTTGTCCGTTGTTTCATCTTTTGCTTCATCTTGTTTACTCCGTCAGTTTATTTTAAATGGTGAAATCCATTATACAAAAATCATAAATACGAATCAATATCTTATACGTTGCATTTTAAGTTTTTATATTGCAGGGGAAAGCTTTTCCGTTTCAATGGAAACCTTTATTTTGCGGAGCAATGCATCTCCGTCGCATAGCAAAGCTTTTGTGTCGCGGATTAAAACTATTTTGATTCCAGGGAAGGCTTTTTTATCAAAAATTAAAACTTTTCTGTTGCGGGGGAAAACGTTATCGTTGCTGGGGAAAACATTTGATTCGCATGGGAAAAATTTATTTTTGAAGTGAAGGGCTTTATTGCTTCAAATCAAGACCATATCGTTTCTTGAATAAACCTTTATGTTGCGATGTAAAGATTTATTTCCAATAAATAAAGATTTATCGCTGCATGGGAGGGGTTCTATGTTGTGGGGGAAAACTATATCGTTGCGGGGGAAAACTTTTGCTTTTCAAGGCATGGCTCATTGTTGCATATTAAAATACTTTTATTGCGGAGTAGAGGATTGAAGGTTTCTGGTCGCCTGTCCCCTGATTTTTCCCCCAACCAAGATAATGACAGGTGGCAATCAAATATTTAAACAATTTCAGATCAATTCCCTTTTCTATCAATTGAATTTCTATGGGATAGAACCTTTTGAGGGGGCACTCTATTGCTTCCCGGGAATGAAATACAGGTTGTTCTATCTCTGCCCGTCGGCGTTCTGCACTGTCATTTTTGTGAAGTCCTTGGGGAAGCCGGATTTGCTCTAATTGCTCTAATCGGCGCAGGAGACTACGGCAGGCAATATCTTTTAATGCTCCGATCTCATTACGCCAATTCCAATATTGGCAAAGTTCTTTGGATAAATAACTTCGGCTCCAATCGGGATGGGCATTCAATAGATCGCGAATCACATGGATATCATCCCGTGTTACGTGGCGTCCTTGCAAGTATAGTTCAGTATTTGGTTCCATGGAGCTAATTTTAACACAAGCTCGTCATGGAGTTCAGTGGTTCCAACTATTTTTTTAAATTACAATCCAGAACTTGATTATATAGCTATATAGACTATGCCATCGTATTTTATTAAATGTAGGCAGTTCTTAGTGGCATTCCTGAATGTCCCTTAATATTCCTTATTTTTGTATTTGAAAATTCTTTTTTAAAATTGTATCATACAGTCAGGAGGAAATTATGAAAACAAAAACATTGAGAAGAAAACTGGTTTTAGTCAGAGAAACCATTGCCGATCTGGATATCGACAAAATGAAGAATGCGTATGGAGGCAAGGATTTAACTTTTCCGAACAGCAACTGCCTCGCTTGCACCGTTACATGTCAAACTTGTGTATATACCTGCGAATGCACTTCTCCTACGACTTGAGGATCGGGCACGACTGTCGGCGAGTCTCCACCCGAATACAATGAAAATGTTGCCACCAAGAAACGGCGCCCCAAGGTATTTTTATAATAAACCTCTTGGTGTTCCTTTGTGCCTTCGTGCCTTTGTGGCTATTTTCATGTTAGGCAGGAGTTGATCCTTCCTGGTTATTCGCTTAATGAAACGGATTTGAATAAGAAATTCTCTGCCCCAGGGGTGTACAAATTTAATACTTTCTTCCAACTCGAATACTTACTTCCAACTGCAAGGAATTTTCTTATTTTCGCTTCTATCGCCTCTATATTAAATCGCTTCGGTGAAAGCTTGCATTCTCCGAAATAAATTTCCTTTTCCCTGTCATTGGTGAATATGATATCTATCTCTGTCTCGCCCCTATCCCAGTATTGACCGATGCGGTCGAAACGCAGCCGGCCTTCCCGGTTCAAAACGCTCAAATAAGCAATCATCAATTTTTCGAATTTTTTACCCATAAACACGGGCATGTCTTCCATTATCTCAGCCGCTAAGCGTTCACCGCCTAAGATTTCGATCCGACTCTTATTTTTAAATATATACCTGAACCAGAAATCCAGGAAATTATCATTGATATAATAGCGGCCCATTTTGTGGCTTTCTTTCGAATCGAAAGGCGCTCTCCGTTCGATCAGTTCGTGGTCCTCCATTAATTCCGAAATATACCGGCCCAGGCTGTGAACCGCTATTCCAGAGATATCCGCAATCCGGGACATGGTGGTGGCGCCACCGGCAATGGCCTCCAATATACTGAAATAGGTAGAATAATCTTTGCCGAACTCTTCCAGTAAAATCTCCCGCCCTTCATTGAGAAGGATGGAATTTTCATCAAGGATATCTTCCTTGATAAAATTTTGCCTGGATTTACTAAACCCATCCCGTTCACTGATGTAATTGTAATAGAAAGGAATCCCCTCGAATAGGGAATAGAAAAAAAGCAAATCATCATTGGACGTTAGGCCGTGATCCGTCAGTATTTCCTTGACGGTTTCAAGGGAAAAGTGTCTTAATAGGAAACTGCCGTTGAGCCTACCGTAAAGAGGTTGGTCAGCGTTTTCGAAAATCCGCCGCATCATGCTGTTGACGGAACCGATGACCAGGAGCAGTCCTTTTGACTGCTGTTTGTTAAGATCGATGTGTTTTTGCAAGATGCTGAAAATTGCGTCGTTCACATATTTGAAGTTCTGGAACTCATCGAAAACCGCGATTATTTTCTTCCTTTTTAAGAGGGAAAAAAGGAATTTAAAAAAATCATCGAAATCTTTAAAACCGATTCCCGGGAACTCGTTCAATTGTTCCGAAATGATGGCGGAGTATTCCTCCAGGAGCAATTTTTCCTTTTTTTTAGTGACAAAGAAGTAAAGGGACTGCGCGTCTGTTCTTTTTAAATACTCTCTTACAAGAAGTGTTTTGCCGATACGCCTTCGACCGGTCATCCTGATGAAAAAGAGGTTCCGGTCCGCCAGGTTTTCGAACGATGCCAGTTTTTCCAATTCCTCTTGCCGGTCATAAAACTTCATGTTGTCCTCGTTTCCCGGTTATTCAGATAATTATGCATTTTGTTATTATACCATATTGCATAATAAGTGGATAGTGACAGGCAAATTTTTTAAATAGCGAAAACGGTTGACAAAAATCGATAAAACTTGTATGATATTGGAAGATTGCGCTCGTAGCTCAATGGATAGAGCGTTTGACTACGAATCAAAAGGTTGGGGGTTCGAATCCCTCCGGGCGCGATCTTTTTTTATTCCTTACTCTTGAATAGCAGGAGCGAAATATGCCTGACGCCGATAAAACAAACCACCGGGAAGAAGCCTTTATTTCCGCTAACAACGATATCGATGTGGAAGAAATCATGGCCTCTATCAAAAAGAAAATCCAGGATAAGAAAGACGCCGGACTCCTGAGCCAGAAGGAAATCGACGATATCGAAAATATGGAACTGCTTCCCCTGCCGGAAATCCCGGATATCCCCAATGTCTACGAACCCCACCTATTCCCGGACCGTAAAGGACATGAATTCCAACCTTACCAACTGGAACCGGAACCGGAACTGGGTCTAATAAAAAAAATTCTTAAAAAAATCCGGCCTCTGTTCCTGCCTCTCCTCCGCTTTATGATCCGGCCTTACGCTATCGAGCTGAAAAACCTGTCCGTGCACCTGCATAATGTCAATAAACAAGAACTGCATTACCTGAAAAAAACGATTTATGCAGCCTACCAGGGTAAGGACTATATAGTACTGCTCCATAACGTGGCCAACCACCTGATCGTGGAAGCTTCGAAACTGAAAACCGAAACCGAATTGCTGAAAACCAGGATTAAAGTGCTTGAAGATAAACTCGAATTCCTGGAAAACAGGGAACGACATATTGAAAAAAAGTTGTTTGACTCCGGCATGGGGGAAAAGTGAGCGAATGGCGGCCTGCATTCATCAATTATTAACCTTCTATTCCTACGGTGACGCGATTGGGAATGAGGCGTTGGAAATCCGGGATTTCCTTAGGACGCAGGGTTATGAATCCGAAATTTTCTCCTACCTGTATCACCCGAAGTATGTGGGCCAAATCATCGATTACCGCGAATATGACCGTTTCAGCAATGAAAAGAATATCCTTATCTTCCACTTTTCTATCGGTTCGCCCGTGACCGAGAAATTCTTACAGGTTCCGGATAAGAAGTTAATTATCTACCATAATATTACGCCCCACCACTTTTTCCTGGATTACCACCGGGTGCTGACGCAGGATTGTTACCAGGGCAGGGTGGAATTGAAGAGCATGGTGGGAAAGATAGACCTGGCCCTGGGCGATTCGGGGTACAATGAACAAGAGCTGAAAGATGTCGGGTTTGCCAATACCGGCGTGCTGCCCCTGGTAATGAATTTTAATAAATTTGAAAAACCTGTCGTACCGGTACTGAAAGAAATATTCGCCGACGGTAAGACCAATATCCTCTTCGTGGGGCGAATCATCCCCAGTAAAAAAGTGGAAGATGTGATAAAATCGTTTCACCTCTATCAAAAGCATTTCAATGGTAATTCCCGCCTCTTCATCGTCGGTGAATATCGGGGACTCGAACGATACCTCTGCGCCCTCCAGGACCTGACGCTGAAACTGGGGCCTAAGAATGTTCATTTTACCGGTCATATCCCGGATGAAGAATTGGTCTCCTATTTTAAACTATCCCACCTCTACCTACACATGAGCGAACATGAAGGTTTCTGCGCGCCTCTGCCGGAAAGCTTCTATTTAAATATCCCGGTGATTGCCTTTAACGCCAGCGCGGTTAAAGAAACCATGAATAACGGCGGCCTACTGGTAAATCGAAAGGATTTTATGAGCATCGCCGCCTTGATGGACCGGGTGTTGACGGATAGGAGCCTCAAAGAACAAATCCTCGCCTCCCAACAAAATGCCCTGCAAAAATATTATCAAAACAATACCGGCAAAATCCTGCTGGAATATATTGGGAAACTAAAAACACTTAGCCGTGGACAATAGGGCTACACGGACAATACGACATACAGACAACACGGACAAAACAATGGAACATAAAATGAAATTCAATTCAATCATCGTACGGTATGGTGAAATCAGCCTTAAAGGAAAAAACAGGAAATCCTTCGAACTTAAGTTAAAATCAGATATCGAAGGCTTTTTAAAGACCCGGGAAATAAATTTCTTCCGAGTAGTACTCAAACGGGGCCGCATCTATATCCGGGGAATCGATACAGTCCCGGAACTAGAAAAAATAATGGGCGTGCATTCCTACAGCCCGGCATTGGAAATAGCCAGGAATATGGAGACGCTGGAAAAAGAAGTACTCCATTTTATTCCTACCATTGCCGAAGCCAAATCTTTCAGGGTAAGCTGCCAGCGTGTGGATAAACGGTTTCCCGTTAAATCCGTGGACCTGGAACAGGCAATCGGGCATATGTTACACCTAAAATCCGGGACGCCGGTTAAATTGAAAGACCCGGAAATGGAGTTTCATATCGAGATCGGTGAAGACGGCATTTTTCTCTTCTGGGAAAAAATCCGGGGGCATCGGGGGCTGCCTTTTGGCAGCGCCGGGAAACTGGTGTCCCTGGTCTCGGGCGGCATCGATTCGCCGGTGGCTACGTTCCTGATGATGAAGCGAGGCGTGGAACCGATTCTCTTGCACTTCAAACTTTCGGATGAGGATAGCCAGAAAGTAATTAAAATAAAGGAAAAACTGGAAGAGTATGCCGCCGGAAGAAAGATCAAATTGCACATTATCCCCAGGGATGAGATTTTCCAGGGGAGATTTTCCGAATTGTATAATAATAATCGGTATCATTCTTATGTTTGCGTGATATGCAAATACCTGATGCATAAAAAAGCGCGTGAGATCGCGAAACAGGAGGGTGCATGGGGTATTATTACCGGGGATAACCTGGCGCAGGTGGC
>JAUPLE010000102.1 GCA_030837085.1 Acidobacteriota bacterium
GTACACGCATTTCAAACGCCTGGCGCCACTGTTTGATCACATCACAACTGTTATTTTCTTTACGTAGAGTAGAAGAAAGTAGAACTTCGATGATATCATTTTTTGAGGCAGTTCCCCTATCTTTCAGCAGCGCTCGAAGGGCTATATCGGCATGGGAGACGGTTAAATCCCTGATACCCAATTTTAATCCCAGTAAATCGATACGGTTTTCAAGTCCCTCTCTGGTGTACCCTTCACCAGCTAGAGGCAGTTCCTCTCCATTTAGAAAAAGTTGCTCTTTTTCTGTATCGAAGGAGATTGTTATTGGGGTTCCCTTTTTCTCGTGGACTAAGGCAAGAAGGACTGTATATAAAAATCGATAGGTATTTAGCATAAGGGGGGATTATATCATTTATATAGTTAAAACAAAATGGTCCTGGGGTTCATTATGTGATACATCATTCTAAAAAAGCATGAAACCAAATCAATAACCACCTCTGTCTGCCAATTTCCCCAATCATCCCGGTCATCCTTTCATCCCACTCATCCTGGTTCAGAAACTATTTTATCTTTTTTTGGGACTCCATTCCATTTTTTCACGGATTATTTTCATCAATAAACGGAAGAGATTGGTGGGATAGCTTTTTTATAACCCCTGCCTTGATGGGACTGTATTACTTTTTAATGAAACCCTTATCCATTCTTAATCTCCACGAATTGGCTTAGAATAACGGTGTAAAGAATGAGGCTCAAGGTTTGAGTCTGAGTTAAAGAAATAATTTAAAGTTGTTCTTTGACTATTCAGTAAGCCGGGTTAAATAGAAACAAAAACTTTAACAATAAAAAATTAAAAGGAGAAAAAAATGAGTAAAAGATTTGAAATGCTGATTGACAGCAAGTTTATTGGTTTTGCAAAAGTAACTAAAAATGGTAGACCGGTCGAATATCAAAACGGCGACCGTATCATCTGGAACGATCTGAAAGGGACAATGGTTATTACCCCACCCGAAGGAGAAGATATCCAGTTTTGTTCCATTAAAGTCCAAACAAAAATCAAGGCGATAGTGGAATGTGCGGTTGAAGAAGGCAAATGGAAAATCCGCTTTCCTCATTCCGATGACACTGGTGCGGATTCGCCTGTAACCGTTAATGTGACCGTGGCTCCACCTGAAGGAAACGGTCTTTAAAATCTAAATGAAGGCAAAAGGAACACATTGCTGAGGAGGAATCACGAAAATGAATGGGCATAACATGTCTTCGTTCGAGGTTACGGTCATAGAACTGGACGTGGAATTGATCGCCAGGGGAGCACAAACTCCCCTGGCCGCCCTTTTCCAGTTCACGGATAAAGAAGGTTCACCGCAAAGGGATGCGGACTTCCGGGCAATTAAGGCGCTGTATCACCCGGCCAATATCCCGCCCCTGAATCCACGACTTAAATATTTTACCCTGGGAGAAATACTGTTAAAAATGCGCCAATTGATCCAGGAAGAGTACATGGACTCAAATAGGGGCAATTGGGGAAATGATGATCGACTGGATGGCTTTGATGTGGCGGATGAACGGGTGAAACGAAATTTCCAGTCGGTTACGCTGGTTTGCATGGACCGCGACTTGCAAGAGCTCGGCAATGGGCTCTGGCAACTGCGAGTTAAAACCTATGGAAACCTTTATGATCTGTGCCCCAGTGAACCTTTCTATGGACAACCGGCGGCAGCAGGATCGATTTGCACCGGTGTGCTGGTCGCCACCAATGTGGTGCTTACTGCCGCCCATTTTGTTCATGAAAACAATGTTAGAGAGTTGTCCTTTGTCTTCGGATATGAAATGGCAGACTCGGTATCGCCGGTCATCCGCTTCCCCAAAGAAAAAATATATCGCGGTGTTAGGGTTCTCCAGCGAAAGTGTGATAAATATGGTCCTAATGCCACGGGCTCGGATTGGGTATTGGTGCAGTTGGACCGGGAAGTGGAAGGCCAGGAAATTGTGCAGATGTCCCAAAAGAGAGTATTTCATGATCAGCCGGTCTATGTAATTGGCTATCCCTGCGGGCTGCCTGCGAAATATGCCCCGGGTCTCGTGGTTGAAAATATCGAGAAAGCTTATTTTATGTCCCAAATGGATATTTACAGCGGCAACAGCGGTTCCCCTGTATTCTGCTCGGAAACTCATGAAATGGTAGGCATGTTAGTACAATCGGACCCGCAGGATTTCCGCCGATATAATGGCGCCTGGATATCGGTGAGATATCCCAATAAAAGGATAAAATCGGATGGAGACCGTTGTATAAAGGTTTCCGAATTTGAGAAAATTGTATCTGAATTAAGACAAAATCGGATTTGAATGGAGGTAATCATGTTAAGAAAATCAGATAAAATGTTTAACGGAGCTTTTTTACACTATGAAAGAAGTGAAAGCCAAAAGAGCCAAAAAGGAGAAAAAGCAAGCAAGGTTGTTCTCACTGTGAAATCGATTATTGTAATCAGTCTATCTTGTCTTTCACTGCTTCTTACATTTCTAAAGAGTTGTTAAAATTATAAGAAGCTTTTGCGGGTGATAGGGGGCGGTTTTCTCGAAAAAAGCCCCCCATTCTCTGCTCTTCCCCCACCCACAGTTTCAGTCATTTGAAACAGTAACCATATAACATCTTGCAATAATAGCACGATTCATGCTAAACTATACACTAAGAAAAAAAGTCCAGGAGGAATAACTGACATGCAAAAGAAAATATTATTGGTCGAAGACGATGCCCCGTTAAGAAGAACAATGACCATGGGTCTTAATATGCACGATTACGATACCGAACCCTGCGAAAACGGCGTAAACGCCCTGAAAAAAATGGAAACTTTTATCAATAACAATATCCCATTGGACGGCGTTATTGTAGACTTACGCTTGCCGGATATCGATGGCATCAAACTGGTCAAAATCATGAGATTCAAATACCCGGATATTCCCATCATCCTGATCACCGGCTTTGCCGATAGGTATAACCAGGAAGAAATCCACAACCTCCAGGTCAATGCTTTAATGGAAAAACCCTTTACCCCGATCGAACTAGCTGAACAACTCACAAAGGTCCTGGAAACCCGGAAAGCCTCGGCAACGGCTGACAAAGGAGAGAAAGAAAAAGCCGTCGGTGCATCCGCCTATATCATCCTGAAAGTCGATGAAGAAATGGGCTTCTTTGA
>JAUPLE010000913.1 GCA_030837085.1 Acidobacteriota bacterium
TGTCCAGGGCTTTTGCCGCGGCAGCCGCGGCTGGGATAGCAATAGTACTGCAAGCATTGGGGAAGGTTGATTTTTCTTTTAATTTTTTAATAAAAACCTTATCTCCGGCGATGATTCCCCCCTGGGCGCCCAGCGCTTTGCCCAATGTCCCTGAAGCATAAAGCCCCTCCCCCGTCAACCCGAAATATTCGTAAGTACCGCGGCCCTTTTCGCCGATGACCCCGGTGGCATGCGCATCATCCACACAAATAATGGCCCCGTCGATCTCTTTCAATACCTCCACATATTGGGGGATAGGAGAGATATGCCCTGATATCGGAAATATTCCGTCGCAAATAACCACCGGCCGCTGCGACGGTTCCAGGTATATCTTGAGTTTTTTCCTTAAGTCGTCGGGGTCCCTGTCTTCAAACACGATCACGGGTTTATATACCATGTAGGCCGCGTTCATAATGGAGTAATGGGATTCCTTATCCGCAAAAATGGCGTCGTAATCATCCCCCAACCCTTCCAATAAGATGGAATTTCCCAGACATCCCGAAGCATAACAGATGACGCTTTCAGTTCCGAAGAACCGGGCGCCGTTGGCCTCCAGCTCCAACGATACGGGAGTATTGCCGTAACCGATTGGCGATGTCCCACTCGATAACCCATATTTTTTTACGGCCTCGGCTGCTGCCGTAATAACTTCCGGGTGCCCCTGCAAACAATAATAACCGGTTCCGGCAAAATAATCAAACTCTTTCCCATCGATAATCGTCCGTGGACCCGGTGCGCTTTCCATTATATGCATTATGAGATGTCCTCCTGTTTTTTTTTCAATGGCGAAACATTTTGCAGCATGGTCTTCATCGCCGATAATATCATATCCCCTACTTTTGTATCCAATACCCCATCCAGGTCGGCCTGGGTCAAACCCTTTTCAAGGTTACCGCTGAATTTACCGTTATGGGAATTATAATGCCAGATAAGATCGATGCCGCTGTCAAATTCAAGGGGAATCATCCCACAGACCAGACCATCGGTAATACGTGAGGAAAACCGCTGGGCCAGGTCATCCTGGCCGATTTCCATCAAACTTTTAATATGCGCTCGCTGCATTTGCGGTAAATAATCCAATTGATTAAATCCACCCAGGGTCAGGTATCCCCCCAGGAAGGTCAAAATCAAGTAATCAAAGAAAAGAGTTGATAAGATTCTTTTTTCTTTCAACGCCAGTACCAGGGTTTCCCTTTCAAGTTCCAGGATGAAATCTTTTCCCGCCAATGAATTGGAGGAATCATCCACTGATAAGCGAATTAGCCGTTTGTATTTTTTCTTTTGGCTAACGCCCCAAAACAGATGCGATCCCGAGGTCTCACTCCAACAACCTGCAATCCCGGAAAAGTTCTTGAGAAATACGCGCCTGACTTCCGGATCGAATAGGATTGAAGAAATAAGAGAATCATTTTTCATTATTTCAAGGCAAAGAATATCCCGCAGCACCGTGTTGGCTTGGAGATAGATGAGTTTGGGGATGGAATCTCTAAGATTTTTATTAAAATAGTATTGCCAGAGTTTAGCATTCAGGAATGTGATTTGTTCAGAAAAAGAGTCATAAAGATCAACCGCTTTTTCAACCTCCAGGCACTGGAAAAAAAGAAAGTTGAGAAACTTCCTCTCCTCGGCAGTTAAGGTTTTCATGGCTTCCCCAAAAATAAAACCGTCTATCCCTGCTCTCTTATCGGCGATTAATTTTTTTTCAAAAAGGAACACCGGCGACCTGGATTCATCTGCGCCAAAAAAATTGAATTTCCTCTTCTTAAAATAAAAACCCCTGGGATAAGACATATTATCCATGGGCACATTGCCGGCAGCCAGGGCTACGACAAAAGGCAATTTCAATGCTTTCACAATTTCGCTGTAAAGGAGGTCTGAATTATAGAGCAGTTTGTAATTTAATAATCCATGATGATCAGCGTACGAAACGATGGGGTACCGTGATAGTTGTCGGTCGAGCAATTCCAGTGCTAACTCTCCCGGTTTGGCTGCGATTCGTCTTACCTGGTTCAGAATACTTTCGCGGACACCTACTTCCTGGTTTCGAGGTATTATTTTCCCCGTAATATCCGCAATATCCTGGGCAAAATCCCTGAATGTCCCTGGATATTCGTATTTCTCAAACATACGCGGTCGCAATTTAAAAAAATTTTCTAGGAGTATCGGGTTCATCGTATTCCTTGAATCGAAGGCTCAAATTGAAATGATATATATTATAAACGCCCTTCTCCTCTTTGTCAAGATCAAGATTTTTCCCCTTGACCGCTTGACAAAACCTTCATCCTATCTATAATATATCCCTGGTTCTTACGAGGAGGACAAATGCCTGAGTCAACCGATCAAAATCTTTATGTGAATGACGCCCGGTTTTATGATCTTGATCCCCGGGAATTCTTAAAAACCGACATCCCTTTTTATCTTCGCTTCGCCGCAAAAAAAAACGGCCCCATACTGGAACTGGCCTGCGGTACAGGAAGGATAACTGTCCCCCTGGCCGAGGCCGGCCATGACGTCTGGGGACTGGAATATTCCGAAACCATGCTGGAACAGTTCAGGAATAAATTAACCGGTCTTGCCAAAGAAACCGCCGACATAATTCACCTGGTGCAGGGTGATATGAGCCATTTTCAATTGGACCGCGAATTTCCCCTGGTGATTCTTCCTTGCCGGTCGTTTCAATTACTGTATGATGAAGAAAAAGAAAACGCCTGTTTGAAATGTATCTACTCTCATTTAACGGGAAATGGCTATTTCATCATCGATATCGGGAATTTCATTTCCAATAAAGGAAAAGAGGCGGAATGGATAAGTGGGGAAGAATTTTTCGATTGGGAAAACAGCGATCCCAAAACAGGCGACAAAATCCAACGCACCCACGTCAAGAAAGAGATCGATAAAGAGCGACAGATCATTTACCCGCACAAAACATTCCGTATCACAAAACCGGATGGGACAGTTGAAAAGGTGGTCAAACGGTCGCCATTTAAATATTTCTTTGAAGACCAGGTTAGAAGCCTTCTTGCTGCCAACGGTATGAAAATAATCGAGGAAATGGGTTATTATGATGGTCGCCCTATTAATGAAAAAAACTCGGAATTCCTTTTTGTCTGCCAGAAAATTTAAAAAATATTAAAAGCGGGAAAACAATTTTTTTAGAAAAATTCATTTTCCCTCTTGACATTCGTCGGTGGAATTTTTATACTTACCATGCACTCTAGAAAGGAGGAATTATGCTTAAGAGAATGATACATGCCCGGGCGTTGATTGCGTTGTTCATGGTATTAGCTGTTTGTTTAATGTTTTCTCAAATTCCCCTGCTATCACAGGAAGAAACAGAGGATGAAACCAAACCTTCCGAATTATTTAAGATGTCCTTAAAGGAGTTGCTGAATGTCAAAGTAACTACGGCTAACAGGAGCCCAGAGAAAATCAGCGATATCCCGGCCAGCGTCGTGCTGATAACCAGGGAAGAAATCGAAGCGTATGGTTATAAAACATTAGCGGAAATACTTGAAAATATCCCCGGATTGTATAACATCGACGACTATGGAGAATATGGCGCCAATTTTGGGGTCAGGGGGTTTTGGTCCGGGGTTCCCAACGACAATATGATTATATTGGTCAATGGTGTTCACCAGGTGAATGATATGTGGTCCAATTACCCTTTGAATAAAATCACTATTCCCGTGGAAGCCATCGATCGCATCGAAGTGATCCGGGGTCCGATGTCCGTAATTTACGGCAACGGAGCTTTTTACGGGGTTATTAACATTTTTACCAATGATAATTCCGATGGACCTTTAAGTATTACCAGCGCTTCAGCGGGTTCTGAGAAAACAAAAAAACTCTTCTTAAGGACTGGCGGTAAACAAGGCGACTTTAATTATGTGTTAAATGCTTCGCTTTACAATACGTACGGCATCGATAATCCCCTGGCCGAAATGATGACGGATCCATCTATCCTGCCTTCTTTGGGCGCGCCGGTGGACAGCAGAACCGGGGGAAAATTGGAAAATAATGAAAAATACCTGAATTTCTCAGGGACATTCAAAGGATTTTCCCTAAACATATCCTTTAATGATGTAAATAAAAAATTTTATTTTGCCCTTCCTTCCACTTCGAATGGGACGCGTGACCACAGTAATATGACGATTGTATCCTTCGGTTACCGGAAAGCTCTATCGAATATCTTGACCCTGGAAGGGAAATTGACCTATTCACATAGCAAGGATTGGTATATCTATAAATTTCTGTTTGATGATTTTTACGGGATACAACTCCTATCGACCAATGGAATCGAAGTGGAATTGAATTCCTTCATCAATCCCAGTGATAAGTTGGATATAAATACCGGTCTTTATTATCGGGCTGTTTTGGACGCCGACGATATGTACGATATTCCTTCTCTTAACAGTCCCAGCCTGGAGAACAATTATAAATTATTGGCTGATAACAACTATATCATTACCCGCTCATTGTTCACCCAGGTTACCTATAGTCCCTTTGATCGTTTACGTTTAACGGCAGGCTTTCGCCTGGAGCAAACCCCGAAGTATAAATTGGAAAGCATCCATACAATTGGCGCAAACCCTCCCTATTACATGAGCGGCATTTACGATCGAGAGAAAATAGAATTCATCCCCCGGGTGGCTGCCATTTATTATTTAAATGATCATAATATTTTCAAATTCCTTTTCGGAAGAACAATTAATCGCCCCTCCTTTTTCCAGAATACCCAAAATGCACTGGATCCGGAACGGGAAGCCCTGAAGCCGGAAAATATCCAAACCTTCGAATTCAACTATATTTCCTCATTTTCGGATACCTTCACAGTCAATGCCAGTATTTTCCATAATACACTGGAGAATCTCATTACCCGTATCGTCGAATTGACCACTGAGGGGAATTATAAATCATATTCAGGTAATGCCGGCAAAATGGTCACCCATGGTTTCGAGTTAACACTCAATGCGGAACCCATCGATTATTTGCGGGTGGAACTGAGCGTCACCTATCAAAAAACGAAAGATCAAAGAGAAGGTTATGAAAATATTGCGGCGGCCTATTCACCCAATTGGCTGGGATATGTCAAAGCATACTATCACACAGGAAAATTTACCATGGCCATTACCGGGAATTATGTGGATAGTATGGAAACTTTCTGGGATGAGACCAAAGTAAGTCCCGGCAATCCGAAGGGTAGTCGAATCGGCGAACAAACCCCCAGCTATTTCACCTTAAGCGCCAATTTACGCATCGAAGATTTATTGACCAATGGACTTTATTTTAATGTCAGATGTTCAAACCTCTTGAATGAAGAAATTCGCTATCCTACTACCACACTTAATTCCTACCTGGACAGGGGCACCCTGGGAAGCGGGAGGACATTCCTGGTAAGTCTCGGATACAAATTCTAATTTTCTGTTATTTATGCTGCCCCGGGTATTTCAATAGCTGGCGTGATTTTCCCACTGCTTCTTTCAATCACCAGTTTCGTTACCTCGTCGATTTTTCCCACGGAAACGTCAAGCTGCATATGAATGCCGTCTGCGGAATATTCCTGTTTAAGAATATCCAGGGAAAAACGATTAACGATTTGCATAATCTCACCGGTAAAGTGAAAGGGAAAGGACAGCGAGATTTTTTGTTTGATGTGGATGGTAATTTGTTTTGAAATGTTCAATACTTTCGCGGCGGCTTGACCATAGGCGCGTGTTAATCCGCCGGTTCCCAGTTTGACGCCGCCAAAATACCGGACTACAGCGACCAATACATTAAAATACCCTTTGCTTTTAATTTCATTATAAATAGGTAGGCCGGCCGTGCCCGAAGGTTCGCCGTCGTCATTAAAGCGGACATACAGTTCCTCCCCTTTTCCCAGGCGGTATGCAAAGCAAACATGGGTGGAGTCGTAATATTTTTTACGCAGACCGGTGATGACCGCATCCGCGGCTTCTTTTGATTCAACAGGATAGAGATAAGAGATAAAGCGTGAGCCCTTTTCCTTGATTTCCTCGGGACCAAAAGTACCGTCAACTGTAAAAAAAGTTTCGATCATTTCCCCATCAATCTTTTCCCCATTTGGAGGCGAACTCTTCATAGGTGACGCCAAAGATTGTTCTAAAAGCTCCCGACAGACTCTCCCCTTTACTCAGTGCATCCAGACATTCTTTAATACGGTATAAGCCGTGTTTTTCGATCAAATCCGATACAGCCGTATAGCTTTCGAGGTAAGCCAACGCCACCAACCTGATATCGCCTGATGGGAAGCCCCTTTCCAGGTATCTAAGAGGAATAAGTTGCCCAAGTTGTGCTCCCAATTTCAGTAATTCTTCATCTTCGGAAAAATACTCGGCCAATCCTTCATTGAGCCACACGGGGCAGCGGGGGGTAATTGAGGCAACCAGGGCGTGGGTGAATTCGTGGAATAGAATGCGTCTCAACGATTCTTCGTTGCCTTCGATGTCTTTTATCGGGAGGCGAATTTTGCCGTCGTAAAGTCCGCCGGCCCAACCGGGTGCCCGCGTCACATCAAAAAAAGTTTCCTCATTATATAGAATAACGGTAATCGAGGAAGGTGGATAATAATTGAAATCGCTGCCAATAGTACGATAAGCATCTTCCAGGATATCCAGCACGGCATTCTGAACGCCGGTGTCCTCCATTTTACTGAACTGGACTTTGAAATGGACTTTTTGTTGATCACCGTAGTCATTCATCACCTTTTGTTCCCGTTTCAGTTTGCTGTGCAAGGTTAACAGTTCCGGGTCGCTTACCTGGGACAGGGCAAGTTCCACATAAGTTAAGCAGTTGGCCAGGTCGTCCAATTTATAGCAGGTGAGGGCCATAAATTTCCTGGTGACAAAATCGCGGTTGCCATTATCAATAGTTTGTTGCAGGTATTGATAGGCGTTGTTGTAATCTTCCAGCCAGTAACAGCAAAAGCCTGCATATAAAACAGCTTCCTGGTCCTGGTCTACATATTCCTTATATAATGCCAGGGCTTTTTCAAAATCACGGTTCAGGAAATAGCGGTGAGCGTCGGCGAGTTTGCCGTTGAGACTTTCGGGAGAAGGAGTGTCTTCCGTTTGCGGTTCATCTTCCTGGTTTCCCGTGTCAGGGTATGAATATTCAACTTGTTCCGGGGATTTTTTCTTGGGGCGATTTTTTCGCGGTTCCTGCTTTTTACTAATAGAGACAGCCTCGTCAGGATCGGAGATCAATGGGCTTTTATTAGTGGGTTTGAAAAAAAACCAGGCACTGACAAGGATTGCAATGATGATTAAATAAGGCCAGGCATTGAAACGTCTTCGTTTCTGGACATATATTCGGCTTCCGTATCCGTGATCTTCAATCATATTCTTTTTATTTTCATTAAATCGATATTGATTTACAAGATATCATATTATACCACAGACCTTATAAATCCTGGTAATTGATGGGCAATATTTTCAAAAAAAAACCCTTGGTGAACCTTGGTGCCTTCGCACATGCGTGCCTTGGTGGCTATTTTTCCGTGTTTTCCGTGTGTTCCGTGGGCTGCCATTTTCATCCATTGCACTTCGGATGCCGGTATAAGATTAGGGGCCATTCAAATAATTCCCTTAAAAGAGCACAGTGGCTCAAAAGATTTGAGAATTTTCAGAAGATTTGAGAATTTTCAGGGTTTAAGAACGAAAAGTGACTGAAAGAAAAATCTGGGGGTTTTTACCTAATATTGCCTGGGTATATCTACCTAATTTTAAAAAGAGAGTTGATTTTTATGACTCTTAATACTAACATATTCTCATCGGGCCAATACCGGCACGCAGGGTAGTTTCCCTGCCCGGTTTATGAAGGCCGCCGGCACTTATAATAAGGACCGGGAATATAAAAGGAAAGGGAGGAAAGGATGAATTCAACTATCTTTAAACGTTTAATTTTAATCTCCATTATGGCGGTGTTTGTTATGTCAAGCGCAAGCGCCGCAAATACATTATGGGGAGCAAATGTAAAGGTGTACTTTATCGATGTGGGCCAGGGAGATTGCCAACTAATCGTATCCCCCACCGGCAAAACTGTTTTGATCGATGCGGGAAATAATGGAAAAGGCAGTTCCGTAGTACTGCCATATTTAAAAAACCTTGGTATTACCGACCTTGATTACATTGTGGCCAGTCATTACGACGCCGATCATATCGGCGGGTTGGACGAGGTAGTGGCAGGGTTGGGCGGCAGTTCTCATATACTCTCCGCCGCTTACGACAGGGGCGGTTCCTACAGCAGTCCAACCTACACGGATTATACAAATGCCGTGGGAGATAAACGAACGACAATCACTCCCGGGCAGGTGATCGATCTTGGCGGCGGCGCTGTACTAACCTGTATCGCCGCCAATGGAAAAACCAAAAACGGGACTGTTTATTCGGGTAAAAACGAAAATGAATTAAGCGCAGCAGTAAAACTTGATTACCAGGATTTCCAGGCTTATTTCGGCGGAGACAGCGGACAAGCCATCGAGGGAAGCATCGACGCATTGGTAGGTAATATCGATGTTTACAAAGTCAGTCATCACGGCAGCGATACTTCTTCCAGCCAATCTTTTCTGGATATTATCCAACCTGATGTGTCTACCATACCGGTGGGCAGCAACAGCTATGGTCATCCCTGCGATATTGTCCATACCCGCCTGGTAAATATCGGCAGCTATATTTATCAAACCCAAACGGGTAACCAGGCCCCGCCTGCCTGTTATGGCGAGGTGGCCAACGGCAGTTTCGAAATTGTCACCGATGGCTGCGCATATACGGTCAGCGGTTCCAGTCTTTCAACAGCCACTTATGCCACGGACGGCAGCTTTAATTGCGGTGGACAAGGAATGAATGTGGTCATCAGCGAAGTGCTTTACGATTCCCGGGTCTACTCCGAAGCGACGGGAGAATGGCTGGAACTTTATAATCAGACGTCATCCGAAGTGAATATCGGCAGGTGGACTATCGCGGATAATTCCAAAATTTATACCATACCCACCGGTACGACGATCGACGCCCATGGGTACCTCGTGATAGCCGCCGGCAGCGCGGAATTTATCCGGGAATATGGCTGCGGTCCACACCTGGCCGACCTGGACTTGCGATTAAATAACGACGGCGATTACCTGACATTCAAAAACAGAGGTGGAACCGTGATGGACCAGGTGGCCTGGGGAAGCGGCGGCGGCTATGTCGGCGGGTGGGGCAGTACATCCCAACCAAATGCGGATGAAGCCAAAAGCATTGTTAGGTTAAACCCGGATCAAGATACCGATACATACGCCGATTGGCTGAGCAATCAAAATCCGGCCCCAAATTCCGATGGCGCTCCCATAATCGCATTGAACCCCACAACGATAAATTTTGAATTTTTACCGGGAAACTATAAGGATTCCCAAACCTTTTCAATAAATAAATCCGGGTGCGGCACACTAAATTGGTCAATTAGCGATAACGCCGCCTGGCTTTGCTGCAGTAGCACTTCCGGGACTGATTCGGGCGAGGTCACGGTTTCCGTGAACACATCCGGGTTGACGCCAGGTACTTATACGGGAACAGTTGCCGTTACTGCCGCCAATGCCTCGAATTCCCCGCAAAATGTGACCGTTACACTGACAATCCTGGAAAATCCCGGGGCGCCGAAGATTTCATTAAACCGTACGGCGCTTAATTATGGGGCTTATGAAGGATTGGTAACCGGCGCCCAAAATATATTAATAAGTAATACCGGGACCGGGACCCTGGAATGGTCCGCCAGCGCCAATATCAATTGGCTCAGTTGCAGTCCCACTTCAGGGACTGATTCGGGCTTGGTTACTGTTTCTATAAATGCCAATAGAAGCGGGTTAGCGATGGGAACTTACAGCGGACTTGTTTCGATTAGTGATCCCAATTCCGACAATTCGCCGCAGACAGTGACTGTTACTTTAACGATTCATGATATGAATGCATCGCCGTTCGGAACTTTTGAAACTCCTATACAAAATTCTACCGTATGCAGCAGCATACCCGTCACCGGATGGGTATTGGACGATATCGATGTCGTCAGTGTGAAGTTATACAATGGCTCCGATTATATTGGGGATGCGATATTCGTAGAAAGCGCCCGACCGGATGTGGAACTGGCTTATCCCGGTTATCCCAAAAATTACCAGGCTGGTTGGGGTTATATGATGCTCACCAACTTCTTACCCAACAACGGAAACGGGACGTTTACCCTTTATGCAAAAGCCACCGATGCGGAAGGGAACGAGGTGACATTGGGTTCAAAAACCATTTATGTCGATAATGCCCATGCGGTAAAACCGTTTGGAGCCATCGATACTCCTTTGCAAGGTGGCGCAGCTTCCGGCAACTGTTTTATCAATCATGGGTGGGCATTAACTCCGCAGCCCAACAGTATTCCCACAAACGGCGCTACTATCGACGTCTATGTAGATGGACTCCACCTGGGGCATCCCACTTACAATAGCTACCGTTCCGATATTGCGACTATAATGCCCGGCTATGCCAACAGCAATGGCGCCGGCGGTTATTTTAGCCTGGACACCACTGCCTATGAAAACGGTATTCATACCATCCATTGGATAGCCACCGACAGTGCAGGAAACTGGGGTGGCATCGGCAGCCGGTACTTTACTGTCCAAAATACGGGGAACATTTCAAGGTTTCGTGATAAGGGACAAAAAGGCCTGTCCGAATATTTACCTACTTATCCTTTTTGGCTTGATGATCTCAGAGAAGATAATCCCGGCGAATCAGTCGAAGTAATCATGGGCTATTCAAACGATGGTCAGCGCCAGAAAATATATCCTGAAGAAAATGGCATAATTCTCGTTGAAATTAAAGAATTGGAACGGGTAGAGATTCATTTTCCTGAGGGACCAAAAGGGGGAACCTCCTTGTCTGAATGCAGCGATTCTTTATTCGCGGCAGGTAGTACATGGATGGGATACCAACTCATTGGCGATAGGTTGAGTCCGCTGCCAACCGGTACGACCCTGGATACCGCAAGGGGTGTCTTCTACTGGCAGCCGGGGGTAGGGTTCATTGGGACATACGAATTCCTATTTCTACAAAAGTCTACTCATTGGATTAAGAAAAGGATAACCATACGAATTGAACCGAAATTTTAATTTTTTAGGTAAAGAACGGAAGGGGACAAGTAAATTTTCATCACTTTTCGTAGGGGCAGGTTCCAAACCTGCCCTTTTTTAATCACCGTTCAAATATTCGTTTTGTAGGGGCAGACCTGCGTGTCTGCCCGATACCATTATATCTCGATTAAAATTTTTTCAATCCGTCCAACCTGTCCGACCTGTCCAACTCGTCCGACCCGTCCGATTGTTTTGTTTTATTCTTCGCGGTCCTTCGCCTTTTTTGGGTGTCCCGCCGGGACCTTCGCGGCTATTTTCATGAAATATTTTTTACCCGTCCCTTAATCCACTGTACGATTTTTGTTGACAAATTCATTAAAAAGTATTAAATTAAAGGCTGAATATAAGGATGAACAAATGCAGCAAGTAGTGGTTAACATTGATAACAGGATACTTGAAAGAAGGCTTTTGGATGAAGCCAATAAAAAAGGCAGAAAACTGGCAAATATAATATTAGAGGTCCTTGAGAATAATTTTGTGCCCAGGAAGGCCCCTAAAACTAAATTGCCCTACAAAAGACTAAACCCTTTAAAACACATTTCAAGAATCGATTACGATATCGATAACACCGAGGATATCGATATGAATGATGCAGAGCCTTTTAAGGAAGTAAAGGACAGCGCTGCCTATGTTAGAGAAATAAGACAAAACGCCTGGAGAAGGTAACCGATGGCAATAGTTTTTATAGATAGCTGCATTGTTATCGATTACATAAAGGGAAAAGAAGAAATAAATATCCAGCTTAACCAGATTCAAATGCCATGCATTAATTTCATAGTGGAAATGGAATTAATGCAGGGCGCTGGGGATAAACGAGAACTTGCAAAAATTAGAAAAGAATTAAGTGCATTTGATCTACTGGACTTTCATAACGAAATTGCAAAACTTTCGAGTCATTTATTAAAAAATTATTTTTTGTCCCATAATCTTCAAATAGCAGATGCGATTATTGCAGCTACCTCCCTGGTTTATAATATACCACTCTTCACCCATAACAAAAAGGATTTCCGGTATATCCCCAATTTAGAGCTTTACAAAATGCCCACTTTAAAGTGACATTTCTGGTTGTCCGGATTTTACCCGTAATTATTATTACTTCCCGCGAGCGGTTCATTGTCATTACCGCCAACCCGTCCGACCTGTCCAACTCGTCCGACTCGTCCGACTCGTCCGACTATTTTGTTTTTTTTTTACGTTCCGTGTTTGTCGCGACGCATGTGTTCGTCCGGGGCTACTTTATTTTCATATCAGGCCAATTTTCATCGCTAATCTATGGAAAGAAAAGGCGGTTCATCCAGGAAATCAGTACGTCAACCTGGGCAACATTGGCATCAAGGAATCTCATAGTAATGGCAGTTCCTAATGGTTTGCCGGGTTCTTTCTGCCAGGCGAGCCATGTGTGAATAATCGCTTTTGGTTCGGCGAGTTGAGTAAAGCGCCGTTCACCTTCCGGGATAGCGGTAATACTGGAGGTGACGTGATCGAACAGGCGTGACCCGGTCGGCACCAAGAATTTCAGAAAGTCCTCCAAAATGCCCCCGGTCTGGTTATCGGGCATTATCCAGACGCCGACCCGTGGTAAAAATGCACCTCCCGGGGGATCGATAATTGTGCCATCAGGCGATGGATTATCCGGGACGGTTTGGTATCCAGTCTTGAGAAGTTGATCACGAAGCGACCGCCACCGTGCAGCAATGTCCATGTCCGCATCGATGACAATTCCAATGATATTTTCTCCACCTGCTATTAAGTGGACATGTATACTTTTCAAAATATTTGTACAACCTTCGAGCGATTTGATCTCATCAAAGTGAGGACCGCCGCGATTACTTGCGAGATGCATCATGACATTTTCATCATCTTTCCCTTCTACTAATAAAATCTTTTTGGTAGGCATATTATCGCACCTCGATGTGTTCTCGCGCAGCTATAGCTAAATCATCTTCGGCGAAAATTGTAGGAATGATATCATCATCCTTGCGGGATAGGCGAACCAATACCCCTTCTCCTGGCGTTTCGGCCGCTGCTTCCTGGAAAGTTTCGACCGCGTCCCAACTGTGCGAGGTCGCAAACACCTGGATATCCAGGTGCCGGGATAGCTTGAACACAGCACGCCATACATCCAATTGTACAGTATGATGCATCCCATTCTCGAACTCATCGATCAGAAGGAGTCCGTTTTTCGCATTGACAAGGGATAGGACAATTCCGAACAGGCGATTCAGACCATCCCCAAAGGACCGAAGTGGAACCGGTCGAGGTAAGTTGCCGGCGCGCACGATTGCGGTTCTCGGCTGTCGCGGCCCCTCACCACCCACCATGGAGACAGCGGAAATTTCCGGATCAATGATCCGAAGCGCCTCAACAACGTCTTTCTCAAGGTCCGAAAGCGCGATCTTGTCCCAAAGTATGCCAAGAGTAGCAGTGTGTTCTCCACCGTAAGGACTAACGAAGACACATGGCAGATTGGATTCATCGTTAAGGTCAGGTCGGAGGGAACGCATCCGATACCCATAGCGACGAAAGTTGTCCAAAGTCAGAATACGTTTCACCCCACCTGTTTCAATAACCAGGGCAGGAATCCCGTCGCTTTCACCGAATAGGTTTCCCTGCAGCGGGACAAGTCGACGCGGTTGTCCTTCTTGCCCCCGTTCCTCGGATACCAATGCCACTTCCAATGTCAATCGCATTGATGGATGACGCCCTTTGGCTGAAATAACGATTGGCAGTGATTTATCCGACAGTTTAGGAAAACCGTGAAAGAGGTTTGATATCTGCAACAGCCTTTCATTATCAATTTGGCGAGTCGATTCTTCCGATTCACCAATGTCTTCCTCGCGATATCGCAGGATGTTGTCGATTACAGTCGGCGAAGCGTCGGAAGCCAGGATACGCAATGCCTCCAGTATCGACGATTTCCCCGTGTTGTTTCTCCCCGTGATTAGATTGATCCGGCCAAGACCGTCGATTTGGAGTTTCCGAAGCACTCGAAAGAGCTCAATCGTCAGGGTTTCGATCTTCGGTTTCATAGTTTTACTCCTTTCGCAATGAGAATCGCGCCACAAAATTTGCGCCTGCACTTTTTCATATAGCTATAGCATAAGTTTACCGTTTTATCCATATTTAAATTATAGAGGAAATCCATATTAATTTCAATCGAAGCTTCTTTTTTTGCTGAAATTTCATAAAATTCCGGGGAAGGTAATTCGCTTGCTCCTTCCAAGGAACTCATCGGAAAACCTTTATGGATAAAATTTTACCCGGATTAGGGTTTGATAAATCAAACCCTTATTTTGGGAAGAGTTCCTCTAATTAAAAATCGAACGGCGCTTTGCGCCGTTCGTCGACGGGCTTCTTAATTACTTTCTTAAACTATATTTAATTCCTAAAGTCATATTTTCCGGATTATCGCTTACCTCCGGTAAATTGATATTCCCAGCAAAAGCCTTAATTGTCAAGCCTTTATCCAAATGCAAGCCTCCATAGTATTGGGATGTTATTTGCCCTGGTTCTACAATGATTATTTCCTCTTTTGGCCCAACTAAAGAGATAACAGTTCCTCCGCTTGTTGAGGTTGGATTTTCGATTGATATGAGAATAGCTTTTGATATAGGGGGGATATAACCTATAAATGGAATATGTCGTGCTTGTTCCATCGCACTCCTTTCTAATACAATGGTTTTGGCTCTAACAATTCCACTATCTTTTTTTCCACTGACCATTTTAATTTACCTCCATTTGAAACAAATTCTACATCATCTTAAGAAGAAAAGTCAATCACCTCCAAAAAATAAATCTTTTCCATGCTTTCGTATGTTCCTTTACCTATTCTTAGAGTGATTATGCATCCTCCTGAGGCGATGGTGACTCATAAGGAAAATGTGGAAGGGGACGGGCAGGAAGGGCGCAGGTTTTTTTCTTCGCGGTCCTTCGCCTTTTTTGGGTGTCCCGCCGGGACCTTTGCAGCTAATTTCAATGCAGGTTGATAATTTTCGATTTTCGCCCATATTTCTTCCCAATCCCTGGGTATTTCTCGACGTTTCCAAATTTCTTTTGCATAATTCTCCTGCCCAAAAAAAAATATCAACGTTTGGGATACATGTTGTTCCCAAAACTTTTTTCCATGTATCCACTGATGTAATTTTTCCCGGAGATTGAGAGAGTTGATTTCCGAAAATAAAGCCAGGTATTTCTTATATGTATCTTCAGGATCAAGTATTTTATGCCATTCGTTGAGTTTTTCTTTGATAAATTCCTCATTCTCTATTATATCGGTATGATTAAGAAGAATTTGATTAAAACCGGATTTTTTCAAAATACGATATAATGGCAGCACGGCATGCCACAATGCAGCATGCCTTGTCCAGTTTTCGAGGTTTTCAAGAACCGCATTGCGGAAATCATCATATTTAACGTCTTTCCGGCGATTGGGAGGAAGCGCTTGCCAGATTTCTTCGGGGTCAACCAGGTAACTTTCCATACAATAACGAGGAATTACGATAAGATTCGAAAGCTCCTTTTTACTTTCAGCGATATCCTCTTCCGACCATTCATCTTTGTCGATAATGCCGATAAAATCAGGGGATTGTTTTAATTCATCGATCACCTTAATTTTCCCACCTGTAGGATAAAACAGCAAGTGGTTTTCCCAATTGCTGTATTTTTTTCCAAAATGAAGTTCGTAAGCGACTTTATCTTCTTTTCCCTCCACGAGAACCGCTTTTTTTGAATTTCCTTCAATTAATTCGAGGATATCATTTCTCAGTTTACCCATTAACGCGCTCCCGGTTCCAATTTTATTCTCATGGCCCTATTTTCATAGCGTTCCCACATTCCCGGGAAATGGGATGTAACAATGAGCTGTCCACCTCTTTCCGACACGATTTGTTCAATGGCGGAAAACGCATCCGGCATGATACCCGGATGAAGAAACAAATCAGGTTCATCCACAAGAACGACGCCCCCTTTTTCCATCCATCTCCCGATCGAATAAATCAGAACAAGCATTTCCCGTTCACCGGCGCTCAGTTGGTCGAACGTGTGCCAGGTATTTCGTTTATTTTTAATAGTAATTCTCAGCCTGTTTTCTCCGGGGTGAATATCCGGTTTGATTTCTTTGTTCTTAAAAAAAGTATTCAGCAATCGCACCATTTCATGAAATTTGTGAAGCGATGTGGTTTTCAATGTAATCAGGGACGCTTCCAATTGAGTGTCCCAGGTTTTGGACGCCTCGTATTTATACAACCACCGTTTACTCATATCTTCCTGTACAGGTTTCCCAATATTTTTTTCAGCTTTCACCCACCGCCTATCTTCCGCATCAAGATAAATCATATTGGGTGTTTTAGAGTCTTTTCCCGAAAGTATGATCGTTTTATATTCTTCTGCCCAGTTTGTTAAAAAATGCTCATTACCATCAAGACCATAAATAAATAAATCATTTTCTTCTTCATTAATGGGAGATGCAGAAGAAATTGAAGGAAATAAGCGGTATGTTTTTTTGTCGATCAAATATTCTCCTATCCAAAAGATATCTTTATTTTTCTCACGTATACCTTCGAGAAAATCCCCCGCAGTAGGGGCGTGATTTGAAATAAAAATTAAAACTTTCCCAGTTTTAGAAGATTTTAAGTCGGCAAAATCCGGCATCCCGTCGATTATCATGGCGCAGCTCCCGTTTGTGCCGATGTGTTTTTTTATGGGATCATTTTTAGGGAGTTCTTTTTTTTCATAAAGCCAATAACCCAGGGCTTTCCATAAATAGGCAATGCAGTTCAAAACCGTTGTTTTTCCGGAGCCGTTGGGGCCGGATAACAATGCTTTTGAGGCAATTTCAGCGGTCCATTTCTCGCGGAAATCGATTTCCATTTCATCAAAAGGGCCGATGTTATTGATAAATATTTTTTCTATTCTCATAATGCACCTGCAAGTAACGTTTTATAATGAATTATAAAGGAAAAAGAAGGGGATTTCAATAGGGAGCGATTTAATCTTGAACCGTCATCCCCAATTCACCACCCGTGTAGGGGCAGGTTCCAAACCTGCCCCTTTTTTAACTCTTGGTGAACCTTGGTGCCTTCGCACATGCGTGCCTTCGCGGCTATTTTCATAGCAGTTCCTCATGATGCAAGCCTCGCCCGGAGACCATGAAAATTCGGGCATTAATTTTAATTCGCGGCGCACCAATAAGTGCGCCGAGATATGGCCCTTAGGGCCTTCTTAGGGGGGCCGCGCCGCGGCCTTTTCATGGCAGTCAAA
>JAUPLE010000914.1 GCA_030837085.1 Acidobacteriota bacterium
AGGTCAAGCACTATCGGCGAATGAGTTGAGAGGATGACCTGGTAATCCCGGTTCAGCAATTCCATCACCAGCAGCATTACGCTGATAATCGCACTGGGATGAAGCCCCATCTCCATTTCTTCTATAATAACCCGTGTGATTTTGTTCTTCTGAGAAACCCTGGCAGGAGGAAGACAATAATAAATACCGGCAAGTAAGGGAATGAATTCACGCTGGCCGGTAGACCAGGTTGTTATCGGGAGTTCGATGTCATCCCCTGTTTTTAACATTACCATTTTTCGATTCTGCTCATTCGCTTTCAGATGAATCGTTTGATTCCTAAAAATAGTTTTTTCAATGTCCTCGCGTAATTCTTTTCGCAATCGATTATCATGGGGAAATATCTTGACTTCTTCCCCAGAAAATGATGTATCCATAAATGTCCTGATGATTTCGCTAAATTCCCTGGTGACGAACGGATACATGGAATCAAAACTTTGGAACGGAGTGGGCCAGCCTTTGTCGATAACCACAACGCGCTGAGCGGGAATATAGAATGTTTTCATCTCCCTGGCTCTATTCCTATCGAATATTTGCTGCCGGGTGATTTTTCCCGCATCCCTGGTAATTTCAGATTTACCTTCCGCCCATATTTTATCTTTGCCGGCGCCAAAATAATTTGAAAAGAGTTTTTCCGGCTTTGAGCAGTCCAGTCCGAAGTTCTCCATTCTAAAACGAATATAACCCGCATCCTCGATCAGCTTAACCATTTCCATGGCAATGCTTTTTCCCATGGCCTGTCCACCGACAAAAACGGTTAGATCGCCGAATTTAATATTTGCTTCGGTTATCGGCCCGATATTTTTCAATTTTAATGATTTCATGCTTTACTCCACTGACTTTATTGCAAAAATCTCGCTGCCGCGATTTACATATCTTTTATCCATTTCATTGTTTATAGCATAAAATAAAGAGTATTGCAACCTCTTTTTCAGCCCTTGACAATTCATATTTTATAGAATAAAATCCAGGGCATGAATACAACGAGGAACTATGTATAAGATCGGACTGAGCGGCGGCATTTGCACTGGCAAAAGCCTGATTCTTAAAATCTTCCAGGAACTGGGCTGTTACACCATACGCGCAGACGACCTGGCCAAAAATATCATCTTCACCCCCAACTCCCCTATCCTCCAAGAACTGGTTAATACCTTCGGCGAAGATATCTTCGACAAAAAAAACGGCCTGAAAAAAGAAAAATTCACCCGCCTCCTGTTCGAAGACGCTGAAAAACGAAATTTCGTCAACAAAATGGTCCACCCACTGGTCAAAGCCGCCCGCGAAGACCTTTTTAAAAGCCTGGAAGAAGCTAACGTATATGACTTCTTTATATACGAATCCGCCCTACTGGTGGAAGCTGGAATCTATAAAGAATTCGATAAAATCATCATCGCCTATACCTCGCCGGAAGAACAAACCGCTCGCCTCATAAAACGAGATAATATTTCCCTCGAAGAAGCGGAAAAAAGAATAAAAGCCCAGTTCCCCTTAAGCGAAAAATTGAAAGTCGCCCACTATACCATCGATACCTCCGGCACAATTGAAAATACCAGGAACCAAACCCTGCAAACATTTCACTTGCTAAAAAAGGATTTAAAAATTTTATAATTTATGATAGAATGAGTACCCACGGAAAAATATAAAATGATAAAAGACGAAGAGATAATAAAAGCAGCACTGGTGAATTTGGGCTTAAGAGAAGACGTCTCACTGGCAGATGTACGGGCCGCCTACCTGACAAAAACCACACAAAGTGCTTTCCAGACAGTCATCCTGGGTGATGAACACCTGGAAAAAAATTTTACTGCGTACTATAAGTCCTACATCACGCTGCTAAAACATCATTCGGAGTCCGAAAGCACGAATTTAAATCTCTACCCCCAGGACCAGATCGTTAAGTTCCACTTTAACCAGGGCCTTTACTACATCATTAACCAGAACTATTTCAAAGCCATGGAGAAATTCCAGGAAGCCCACCAGCTTGATAAAAAAGATGTGCTGGTCCTGATCTATATGGGCATATTATTGATGAAACTAAAAAATTATTACGCGGCTGAGAAATATTTCCAGGAGGCCGTCGATGTCGACCCACAGAGCGACGACGGCTGGTTTTACCTGGGGGAAAATTATCTAAAAGCCGGGGAATTCAAAAAGGCATTGTCGATGTTTGAATCGGCCAAACGCCTGAATCCTGACCGCAGAGAAATTGCTTCCAGAATATACGAGATTCAAGAAAAAATGCCGCAACTGTTTCGCCGCGTGGAGAAAGAGCAACCGTCGCTATTCAAACGAATTTTTAAAAAAGATTAGCCCCCTAACATGCTGTGCGAAATTGATATGAGAAATCGATAATGGAATTGAAAAACTACCTGGAATCCAGGCTCCAGCACCTGGGTTGTATAAGAAAAATCCAGCCGATGAAGCGAGAAGCTTCGACCCGGTCTTTTTTCAGGCTTCACCTGGATAAATACACCCTGGTGGCCATGGTCTACCCGGAAGAAAATAAAGAAGAAACCGAACGTATCGCCCGGCTGACTTCCCTTTATAATGAATATGGTTTGAAAGTCCCGGGCATCAAAGAAATTATCGACCAACGCATTATCCTGCAAAACGACCTGGGCAAAGTCCTGGTGCAAAAAGCCCTGTCCTGGCCCCGGGGGGAAGAAAGAAAAAAAATCCTGGAGAAAATTTCCCGGATCACCATACAATTGGCGCGTATTCCCCTGGAACATACGGCCGCGGTCCTGGATACCGCGCGCATGAAATGGGAAATGGATTTCTTTGTGACCCATTTTGCCGGGAATTATTTCCATCCGCAAACCGACCTGGAAGAACTGCGTCATATACTCCACGCCATGGTGGAAAAAATCGGCCCGGTAAACACGTTTGCTCACAGGGACTTTCACACCCGTAATATGCTCTATTATAAAAATGAAATTTATCTGGTGGATTTCCAGGATTCCTTGCGGGCGCCGGCGTTTTATGACGCCGTCTCTTTTGTTTTCGATGCCTACATGGACTTAAAAACATTAAGAACTCTTTTCATCGATTCCCTGAAAAGCAACGGTTTGATTATGGATGAAGAGCAATTTTATCTGACCGCATTACAGCGAAATATCAAAGCCCTGGGTACATTCGGTTACCAGGTCATGGTCAAAAAGAATTTGACTTATAAAAAATATATCAACCGAACGGTTGGGTACGTAATTGAGAATCCACTGTTTGACAGATTCGTTAAGGAGTCTAATTTTAGAATGAAGTAACCGCTGGTTTTCGAATTTCGAGCTTAGATCGAGAGCCAAAATTTTCCTTGCCTCTATTGCTTGTATTTAAACCTTTTTTCTGTTAAAATTTGAACATCATGTTTAAGGATGCGTATATGAAAAAAGAGCACAATACCGAGGATGACATCGATGCCTTAGAGATCGAGGAAATCGATGAGACTTCTGACCCGGAAATAAAAAATCCATTTGATCCTTTAAAAGTCGATGTGGCTCTCAAAATGTTGTCTATTGATCTATTAATCAAGCGTATGAAAAGTAACCCACCCCGTATCGATCTAAATACAGAATTTCAGCGGCGAGGAAACCTGTGGAACGAAACTTCTCAAAGTCGCTTAATAGAATCATTCCTGGTAAGAATTCCTATCCCGGCTTTTTATTTCGATGGATCTGACGATAATAAGTGGAAAGTAGTAGATGGCTTACAGAGGCTTACAACATTAAAACGTTTTATTATCGATAAAGAATTGAAACTTCAAAACCTGGAATTTCTCGATAAACATAATGGTAAAGGCTTCGATGAATTGCCCCCATATCTCCAGGGAAGAATCGAGGAAACACAAATCACCGCTTATATTATTAATCCGGGCACCCCGGAAGATGTCAAATATAATATTTTTAAACGAATCAATACCGGTGGTATTCCATTGGAACCCCAGGAAATAAGGCACGCATTAAACCAGGGAATTCCGGCTGATTTCGTCAAAGAGTTGGCGGACTTACCTGGATTTAATAAAGCAACCCACGAAGTGCTTTTAAACCATAAAAGAATGGAAGATAGGGATTTTGTGACCCGATTTATCGCTTTTTATAATGGCTATGAAAACTATGAGTCTGACATGGAAATGTATTTGTTTCAAGCAATGAAAAATCTCAATTCTCTTTCAGATGAAGAGCGTGGGCAAATCAAAAAAGATTTTATTAAGGCAATGGATGCCGCACACAGACTTTTTGGAGAATATGCGTTCAGGAAAATGTCTAAAATAAATGACCGAAAATATCCGTTAAATAAAGCCTTATTCGACTCCTGGGCAGTTAACCTGGCCCTACTATCAGAAATAGATATCGAAAAATTAATTTCAAAAAAAGATCGTGTAATGGAGCGATTTCTCAAATTACTGAAAAATGAGGAGTTTAATTCCTACATAACTTTTGGAACCGGGAAAATCAAGGCAGTAAAAATAAGGTTTTCAAAAATTGAACAATTGATAAAAGAGTGCATGCAATGATCACTGAAATAAAGCTTAAAAATTTTAAATGCTTCGAAGATGAGTCCATCGAATTAAAGCCATTGAACCTTTGGACCGGTCTAAACGGGATGGGCAAATCAACGGTTATTCAAGCATTGCTCCTGCTTCGCCAAAACTATGAGTTGGGATTACTCCAAAAAGATGAAGCAATCTCGTTGAATGGCGATTTAGTAAAAATAGGAAATTCGAAAGATTTGTTGTATCAATATTTCAAAGATCAATACATAGGAATTGCAATTACAATCGACGGCGCTTCAACAGTGGGTTGGACATGGGATGCCGGGACAAATGCCGATAACTTACCTTTCAAAGAGAAAAAAAGTGAACTGAACGCCTCTTTTGAAACAACCCTGTTTGGCCCCAATTTTCATTATTTAAATGCGGAACGATTGGGCCCCCGTGTATATTTCGAAACCTCCACATACGATGTTATTAATCAAAATAGATTGGGGTTGAGAGGAGAATTTGTCGCCAATTACCTGGCCGAATTTGCCAGCAATCAAATACCGATTCCACAACTGAAACACCCTTCTGCTTCAGGCCTCACTCTCTATGAGCAGGTGAATGCCTGGATGGGTGAAATAAGACCCGGGACACGAATTAATGTTGCCGGTGACTCGGACATGAGCCTGGTAGGTTTGAGGTATCAGTTCGTAGGCGGTAAGGACGCGGGAAACAGGTTTCGCCCCACCAATGTCGGGTTCGGCCTGTCTTTTCTTTTGCCGGTACTGGTCGCGATTTTGTCCTCCAAAACGGGAAGCCTGCTGATATTGGAAAACCCTGAAGCCCATTTACACCCCAGGGGACAGGCGGAAATCGGGAAACTTATAGCAATCGCCGCCGCCAATGGCATACAAATAATCGTGGAAACCCACAGCGATCATATTTTAAATGGCGTCCGGGTGGCTGTAAAAAAGCAATTGATAGCACCGGAACAAACAAAATTATTATACTTCCATGGAGAAGTAATCGACGATCAATTCAAGCATTATATTTTAAATCCCAGACTAGACCGAGATGGAAGAATCGATCAGTGGCCGGATGGATTCTTTGATGAATGGGAAAGGCAATTGAACGAGCTCCTGTAGGAAAAAATGGACCTGTTTTTTAACGAACTCTCAGTAAAAGAAGGGCCTAACAAACAAACCGGCAGGCGTTGGATGAATGTGCTGATCGAGGTATTTAAAAAAGCATCGTCAATGGGTTTTAAAGAGTTAAAAACAACCGTTGATTTTTTCAATTTTCCATTAGCTCCCGCTTACAGTTTATACGATTGGTCGAATGATCAAACAATCGATCGCGAATCCCGTATCCTTGTTAAGACCAAGGCGTTAAAAGCTCCTTTTTTTATAGAACAACTGGTAGAACAAAGAGATAACGAAAGCCACCTACTGCATGAATTCAAATATAAAGACCAAAGAGCCGCCGGGTTTGGGGCTGCGTATCTATTCGATTCCCTGGCTGTCAGCTTGGCCAATGCCGGCGAATGGGATAAAACCTCAGTGGAGCTCCTGGTCACCCAAATTTCCGAAGAAGGTCAATTAACTGAATCTATCGAATGCGTAAATCATGCATCGAAACCGGAACACCTCGATCTTTTATCCCAATGGATAAGCAAAAAAAAACGTGTAAACATACCAAATGGAAAATTACTCTGGTTAAAACGGAAAGAATATTTTCCCCACTTAATATTATGTAAAAATATTGAAAATCAAGTCTCTTCCTTTTCCGGCGGCGAATTGGAGTTTTATCAGATAACGAAGCGTCTGTTGGAATTGGAGGATTTCTGTTCAACCTGGACTACAGATTTGTTTACGCCTGGGAATATCCCTTCAAAAATAACACAGGAGTCGGATTCCCGCATCTCAAAATTTAAAGATGAACTGACCATCATTTGCCCGGATGGAGAGGCCAGGTTGTTTTCATGGCATTCAAGATTTACTCCCGGCGCCGGGAGAATACATTTCTTCCCGGACAATTCAAAAAGGTTGATTTACATCGGATATATTGGTCCAAAGATACAATAAGGAAAAATAACCATAATATTTTGGACTGCCAATTAAAAATATTATGGAAAATGGGGACATTTTTTTCTTTTGACTTTTATGACCGGGGAAACTATAATATAACCTCTAAGGTATAAAAATGAACGTTCAATTAGATAATGAAACAGTTGAAATTTTCGCCGGCGCCAGGGTACAGGACGTGGTTCTGAAACATTCAAAAAGAAAATACCGGTCAGCCCGCTCCGGCAAAACCATCATCGTTGACAAAAACAACAATCCCGTTGCCCTGGACGGTGAAGTTTCCGAAGGCCAGCATTTGTATACCTTATCCCAGGATAAAAAAACAGGAGACCGATCATGAAAATAAAAAAACATATTTTCGCGGCATTTTTTATTGCATTTATCGCCGGGCAGATTTTCGCAGCGCCTGCTCACAGCGCTGCCAAATGCGAAACCATCATCATCTTCCATATAAACGATATCCATGCCCAGATCGATAACCTGGCTAAAATCGCCCCGGTGATCAATCAAGAAAGAAAAAAGAATCCCAATGTATTTTTCATGAACGCCGGCGATAATTTCAGCGGCAATCCCGTTGTGGACCAATACATACCCAAAGGCGAACCTATCATACAACTACTGAACCAATTGAAAGTCGACGTCCTGGAACTGGGAAACCATGAATTCGATTACGGCCAGGAGATTCTTAAAGACTTCATGAAGAAAGCCCGTTACCCGATGATTTGCGCGAATGTTAAAGTCGTCGCCGGGGAAGCCGGGGGTGCCATCCTCCCCCAACCCAGGCCGTATGTCATTTTAAAAACAAAAAAAGGAACCAAAATCGCTGTCCTGGGAGTTATTCAAACCGATAGAGACTCCCATATCCCCTCTGCACATCCCGGTAAACTCAAAGGCCTGGTGTTTTCCGATGGCGTTGAAAC
>JAUPLE010000915.1 GCA_030837085.1 Acidobacteriota bacterium
CATCTTAAGCTGGACATCCGGTTCCGGTAAGGTCAGCTTTACAATAAAAAAACAGGGAGGTCCTCCGCCTATGGCCGTGTCCTCGCCAACAGTCGATGTCACGCCTACTTGAAAGGGCAAATACCATTCAATAACAGAAACCCCATCGCCAAAGTAAATTCTAAGAAATTCCTCAAGCCCTTGTTTTGTTCCCCGCTTTTTGTACAATTGCACGATTCCCGGGATAATTTTACGCTTAACCTCTTCCGGCCAATCTCCCGGCAACTCCAGCGCCACCCAGCTTGCCAACCATTCCAAAAACTCAAATGGCGTGGAATCCGCATCAAAATAATCGCTAATATTATCCAATAATTGCTCGATGCCGGGATGCTCAAGAAAGACCCCATCATCGATGCCGGATAAAATCTTTTCAAAGATTTTCAGAAACCGGCCGGTAAATTCCGTTTCCCGGTAAATCTCCGGTAAATAATCCAGATAAGAACTTTCTCTATTCATTTTGCCAACTGCTTACCGAATATACCACGGCAGCCGATTCTCCTCCAAAAATACCCTGTCGGTACAGCGCTCTACACCGGTAAGTTTTATGTTTCCCTTGATAACCGTACCGTCTGCTTTTTTTATAGTGATGATATCACCTTTTTGAAAACCGGTGATTTCAAGCCCGGTAACTTCCCGGCTCACAGGGATATCATGGCTAAAGGTAGAACTTACTTTTCCATCTTCAGTGGAAATAATGCTCCCGGCCGGGAAATTTTCGGGAACCTGGAACGAGTTAAAACTCAATTCTTTCCAGTTATCCGTTGATACGGATTCCAGTATCAGCCACTGCCGAAGATAAGGGTCATGTTTATGGGTCGCCACTACCCGGTCCCCTTGCTTAAATCCCTTTGCCGTTACACACCGGATATCGCCTTCCCCGGGCGGACCGGCAATGGGAAACCGGCTGCGGCCATTTTTTACCTCCACATAAGCCCCTGGGGGTAAAGGTTGCTCAAATTGAACGGTATCGAAATAAAGGTTAATAAATTGAGCGGAGGGAATTAACCGCGCTTTGGCAGTATAATCCACGCCCGGTGTTTTTTCTATCACACAGTATATTTCAGAGATAATCACATCCCGTCCAAAAGGCCAGCCGTTTCCATCGCCGCCGCCGGAAATAGGATGCAAAAAGACATGCAAACGTTGTCTTATTCGCTCCTCCAGCAAGATTTGATCTATATTTTCCTTTGCGGCTGCCTGGAAAGGGATCTCTATATCCAGGTACTGAGGAGCTACTACATGCAATCGCGTGGTAATGAGCCTGCGAGGAAAGAGATAATTTAAAACTTCACTTTTTAAATCGTTTCCGGGAACAGGCTTAACATCGATGGTATCCGTACCAGGGACGATAATGACGGAGATGTGCCCTGTTTCATCATCGGTAGTATGTTCAAGGTTCCGGTTGAACAGGCACCTGGCGCGGGCGACCCTACCGGGGTTCGCTTCAATGGCAAGCTTTTCAAAATCCGGGGCGGTGATGGCGCGGTACGGTTTCCAGAGATTCTCAACCGCTTTTCCCGGTTCCCCCACTTCATCTCCAATAAGCTTTAAAAATTTTTGATTAAGTCCGGGAGGTATTTGATTAAGACGATATAACGTCATTTCCGTCAGCCAGGCCATCAACTCCATGATGGTAATGCCGGGGTCGGAAGGACTGTGCTGTGTCCATTGCGGCGCATACAGCGGAATAAGAGTGCGCAGTTCTTCTACCAGGTCGGCAAATCGCCGGTCATCCAGGTTTGGTAATGGAATCGACATTAACCGTCCTCTTTTTTATGCTCTAAAATCCAGGGCGCACGAGCGTGAAGGGTTTTTATATATCTTTGGTTCATGTGTCTATCACTATGCTTATACTGTGGGTGCCGCTGTAAACCAGGTAATGGGGTTCCAGGAAAATTGGGATAGGGTTTTTATCATCTACCCCTGTGATTACTGGTTCCCGGTTGTCCGGTTTAAAATCCCCGGACCGGAGGCGTAATGATTTCACATAATCCACGCCTTCCGTGTCCTGGATCAGGGTTATGATTTCGGAGATATGGACGGCGCGTCCAAACGGCCAGCCTTTCTTATCCGGTCCGCCTTTCAGTGGGTGCAAGAAGTTTTCAAGATTAGCGATCACCCTCTCTTGCACGGCGCCGGACTGTTCGACATTTTGAGGGACAATATCGGCTTCCGTTGAAATCTCGATGTAACCGGGACCGGTTACGTTAACCCTGGAAACAGGGGGTGAGCAAATAGTACCCAGGGTGCGTTCATAGAGGAAGTACTCTACCTGGCGGATTAAGTCCGGGGAGGGATACGGTTTTGGAACTTCCAGGTCAGGTACAATAATCACGGTGACCGTTCGATCAGGGGCCCAATCTTTCACCGGGATACATTTGCTCCGGGCGATATTGCCGGGCGCTTCTTTCACCAACCATTCAAAGTCTTCTACAGTAACCGCCCGCTCGCGGTGTTTTAACATAAAAGGGCCGCGGGTTTTGATTTCTTCCAGGGTTTCGGTATCCACGCCGCCGCCGGCAGGCAGTACATTGGTGACACTGTCGATATGGGCCAGGGAAACCTTTAGTTGGGCGACCTTTCCCGGGTCTAGATTACCTGTTACGCCGCCGCCAATGCGATAAATAGAGCACCGGATATTGTCCCTGCCCAAAGGAGGAATCAGGCCCCTAACGCCGTCGCCAAAAAGAATCTTACCGGGACAGTGTTCCACGACATAATGCCGGCCGCGGGGACCAGAGGCATAAAAATTACCGACCTCATGCCAGCGCACCCGGATTTCCGTAATAATCCCATTTTCATCCCGTGTAACCACCACCGCATCTTCATCTTCTTCTTCGATAATCTTTTCATACTCTTCTTTGGCCGGCATTTCCCGCTCAGTCACCCATATCTGCTGCCCCGGCAAGACCGGGTACCGGCTTAATTGTAAGGTTTGATTGGCGCGGCCATCACTGGAACCCAGGAGCTCATTTTCAATGGTGACGACATTTTCTGCCCAAACGGTGTTTAAATAAACCCCCTTCAATACCGGTAAAACCATATCCGCCGCGGAGGTCAACCGTACTCGCAACCAGGGCCGTAAAAGGCCGAAGTGCTCAGAACCGGTAAAATCCTTTGGCCCGATAAATTGAACATGTCCCTGCCTGGACAGGTTCCAGGTTTCGTCTTTTACCTGTAAACGTTTCCAACCATTTGGCCCCGTGTATTCCCACTGCAATTGACGAGCGCCCTCCCCCTGCCGGACCGCCTGGAAAAAAAGCGACACGTCGTCATTGGAAAAGGGTGCATCAAATCCTAAATAAAATGCGGGATTCTCCCCTGCCATGGGAACAAAAGGCAAGAAAGCTCCTGTTTCTTGTTTTACTACCGAATATTTAAAATTATTTTTTAAAATGATTTTTAAAATAGGATTACAACCGGAGCTATACCGGTAAGCCAATTTTATCGTCCTGATCTTTGGGGGATTCAATTCTTGCGCTTTCCACTTTTGTTCTTCAATATCATAATACGCCGGCAGGCCATAATGGCCTGATGAGATTCGCACCCGTATCCAGTAATGGATTTGCATATTAATCTCTTTCGATTTTATTTGTGGGCATATAAACTCAATGCCGCCGCGTCTCATTCCTGCGCGTCTCAATCCGGGAGATGAATCAAGCCAATCTTTATCATAAAGGCCAAAGTTTGCGGCTTCCATAATATTGGCTGCCGTGGAGACATAGTAATCGAGGGGTTGTGTTCCGCCTTCTTTTATAATATCAACAAGTTCGGACTTTGAGAGTTTTAACAATTTATTAACCGTATCGATTCCCTTTTGATTTAACCTGGCTTCAAACTCTTTCCCTATTCCTCGAATAGCAGCCACTGGAATTTCAGTTTCGGTTTCCGTACTTTGCGGTTCTTCTGTAAAATGATTGGTGAAGTCATTAATGTCACCAATACTTTGCCACTCTTTTCCTTGCCAATACTCCCAGGTTAAGGTTATATTTTCGTTCGATCCCTGTACCCCCAACTCATCAAATTGGACTGAAATGGCAATATCTCCACCCGTTTTGGAAAATACCTCATCGCTGGCAATGTGAAAGATATTTTGGGAAGTAGGAATGGGTCCGAAAGGATAGAAATTTTCCGGCGGATCAATGGGTAGTTGATTTGTAAAGCAGGCGTCCGGCAAAACACCATCGGCAGAACAGTCGATACTGCCGGTAATGGTTTCGATTATTGGTAAATGGGGGGTGGGTATGGATGAAATGGCATCAGCCAGTTTTATTCGTATCCAATAGTGCAAATGATCAGAAACATTATCTTTTTTTATATCCCGGGGAATGTGAAATGTTACTTCCGGGTGATTGCCGGAGAAGTTTTGTTGATCTATAGGAAGGGACTGCCATCTGCCATCCCCGGCGGAATATTCCCAGTCCAGGGGAATATTTTGGAACCCGCTGCTTTCTTCCTGGAAAGCAAGTCTTAGAGTCACGTTTCCTTTTGCCGATGTTTCATTGAGGCCAAATAGCAGATCATCCCCCAGGTAGAGGATATGGTCGATTAGGGTGTCCCCCTTAAAAATCTCGAACTGTCCATCCTCCAAACCGGTAACTACGGATGTGGCATCATTGAACCTGTCATTTCCCGGGTCCAGGGTAAAGGCATTTATGAGGTTGACCGGTGTGACCACCAGTTCTTTTCCTGTTTCAAATACCCGGGCTGCCAGGTTTTCGCTTTCTTCGGTAGAGACCTGTGTTCTTGCGGGAACACGGCCGTTGACCTTTGCGCTCCCGGAGAGGAAAAACCGGAGAAGCGCTTTTGCAGGGACCGGCGGGCGGAGTTTGGCGCCGATGAAATCCAGGAAAGCCAGGAAATACTTATCCGGGACCTGGTTCAGCCGGGTAATGATAATTTCCATCAGCCGGCCAAACAGGTGAACCAGGGCCATACCCGGATCATCGTTTCCTGTTTTATCTTTATCTAAGGTTGGTTTCCATTCCGGGCAGTATTGTTTAGCAAGGGCTAAGGCTTGATTAACAATATCGCCATAATACCGGCCATCCAGCGGAGGAGCGGTTACATTCATTTATTTTCTCCCTGTTTTTACTTCCCGGCTTTGTCCATTAACCAACACATCGCCGCCCATTGAACCCCGGCCAACCAGGCAATCACAATTGCCGTTAAAAAATAATCCAACAGCCACCATGATTCAAAAAGCTTCGGCTTATACACGGCAACCAATGCAAACGCTACCCAATGCCCGAAACAATACCCACAAGTGATTAAATCCCCTAAAAATGAACTTTTCCGTTTTAACCATTCCCTGAAATCCTTAAATAGTGTTGTTTCGGTTACGGTAAAGGAAACCGACGCCGTCACCAATGAAAGATAAATCACAAGTCGCATTTTAGCTTTAGGTCCACAGATTACACAGATTAACACAGAATTTCATCATTCATTTTAAATGGGAGCCCCCGCCGGGGGCTTCAATCATAGGCACCCGCTCCTGCAATGGGTTACCGGCCTTAACATAAACTTTCTCGTCCATACTTCAATAAACATTATTATCCTCCTTGTTCTTACTTCCCTTCGCTCAAATAAAAGGGATATACTAAATTGAACCGGTTATTGGTAGTCCTGACTTTATAATCGATATTTACTATTAATTTTCCTTCCGACGCTTTGTCCGCGGAAACCGTAACCCCAATCAACTCGATCCTGGGTTCCCATACGGTCAACGCCTCGCGGACGCTGGCTTCAACCAACGTTAATGTGTCGGTATTGATCACGGAAAATACATAATCATGTATGCCGCAGCCAAAATCGGGACGCATGACCCGCTCCCCTTTGGCTGTTCCCAGTATAATCAAGATGGCTTCCTTGATGTCCTGCTCATACTGGGACATAACAATACGCCCCCCGGTATCCACCCGCACCGGGAACGCCCAACCGACTCCTAAAAAACTTTCAGCCATTTTTCACCTGCCCCAAAAATACCATAAAACGTAGGGGTTTGATTCATCAAACCCGAAAGATGAATCTCCTGTGAGGGCTTGATAAATCAAGCCCCTACATGAATAGATCAATATTTTCATTGTTTTTTGCCTGCCTAATTTATTTTAACCATGGAACCCTGGATGGTCACAACACCTCCGGATTTAATGGTCAATGACGAACTTCCTTCGATCTCTACGATGTTGGATTTGATCTTCAACTGCATCCCACTCTCTATATTAATGGAATTCTTCATGGTGTCGATAACTATTTTATTACTGCCGGACTTATCGATGATCTCAATTTTCTCTTTGCCGGCAGTATCATCCATTGTTACGCTGTGCCCCGCTTTGGTCTTAATATTCACCTTCTCTTTACCGGAAGCGTCATCCAATAAAATCGTATGCCCGGCATTGGTTTTTATTTCCACTTTTTCCTTTTTCTGCTCGGCATTGTCATCGAAAATAATTTCATGACCACTGCGGGAAGTGATTTTACGGATATTGTTTTTACCGTCGCTGTTGGACCCGGGGGATTTGTCTTTCCCATTCCAGAGGGACCCGATTACATAAGGACGATTGATATCGCCGTGCTCGAATCCCACCAGTACTTCATCCCCTACCTCGGGTAAAAAATAACTGCCCCGCTTCCCCCCGGCCATAAGCGTGGCAATACGAATCCAATCGGTCTCATTACTATCGGAAAGCCATGGGAATTTTAGTTTCACCCGGTACAAATCATCCGGGTCTTTGTTATTGGTGACCACCGCGGCGGCGACCCCATAAACCCGGCCGCTGTCAGCGCTTTCATTGGTTAATGTGTCCAATATACTCATACGGCGTTCCTGCTTACTTTAAAACTGGTTTTATAACCGCTGTCGTTGATGGTATGGGTTGTTTCCAGGACATAATATTTGCCGCTGAACCGTTTCCCCATTTTTTCCAGTTTGATATTGACGCCCGGCTTGATCTGGGGGATGCCGATGCTTTCGACGGTTCCCTCGATAAAACTGGAGCTGGCGTTGTTTAATGCGGCTTTGGCAACGGCGTTGGCATGATTGACGGAAGTCACGATGACATTGGTAATGAGTCTTTTGGAAACAGTGGGACAAGCCTGGCTGGCGGTTTGTTTACCGCTTTCCTGGGACTGCTCGCTCCCGGCGGTGGCCCGCCCGATAATGGGATTTCCCGGGTCTTGCGGATTATGACCCCGCACTTCCACTTCCGAAAGCACCCGCGTGCTGTTCATGTCCGGGTTGAAACTGATGATATCTTTACCCAATGCCATTTCCAGTATTTCTTTTTTATCCACTTCGGGTTTCTTGAAGGAAAGGGTCTGGCGATCGATGTTGAATTGAAAGCCGACCTCCCGCGCCAACCGTTCGATAAAGGTGAAATAACTTTCTTCGTTGGTTTTACGAATCTGTTGGGCGAATTTTTCCGTACTATCCACCTGCACGGTTAATCCGGCCTTGCTTCCAATGGATTTGACGATATCGCTGTAGGTCATTTTCTCAAAGGCCTGTTCCGGGGAACTTCTCTTGATGGCGTCGTAAGCGAGATCGTGTCCTTTAACGGTCACGGTAGGGGTTTCGCCGGAAAAAAAACTGGATTCGATGCCGGTGATTTTGCCGATCATCAAGAGTTCCAGGCTGCTTTCATAACCGAATTTTATTTTAACGGTATTGCCCAGGTTGAATAAGGGGTGGTCCAACCATTTGAAGGTCTGGGTCGATAGATCGAATTCGTCGTTGACAGTAATTGTAAAATCAGCGCCTTCATTTAATTTTTCAGCGATGGATACGCTGATAATGGCCTTAGACATATCCGCGGCTAGGGCCGCACCCTGGATTTCGATTTCGAAACGCGGGGCATAGAATTTATAAGTACCGGCGGATAATTTTTCTAAAGCCATTTTTTAAACCTCATAAAAACAAGCCCACAGAACACACAGAATACACAGAAAACACGTGAAATTACTCCTTAACGGGTATAAGTAATTCCTGTCCTGTTTCCAAACAGCGCGGATTGGCAATGCGGTTGGCATCGGCAATCAAACGCCAATCAGCGGGATCGCCGTACTCTTTTGCGGAGATCGACCATAAGCTGTCCCCTTCCTGTACGACACGCTTTTTGGTTAGATCAGAAGACAGCAGGTTCAGTTCTTTAACCTGGATATCAACTTCCCTATATTCTTTCAGGGTAACGGTAACAGTAGCGCGTACGGGGATGCCCAGGGGAAGAAACATGGTGAACCGTTTGGTAGCCCGCTCGATAAAGCACTGGAAAATAAAAGCACCCCAGATAAACAGGCAAATAGGGGGAGCATGTAAATCGGAATCGATGTCCATTAATCCTTTGGCAATATCGGGCAGCTTGCTGAACATACTGCCGGCGTCCCAGCCGGTGATACGGTCGGTAAAAATCCGCACATCAAGACCTTCTTCATAGGTATCGAAGAAAAGGTCCATGGTAACAGTCCTGGCCTCTCCCCGGACAAATTGGAATATGGGCGTGGAAAGCCCGGGGATATTCACTGTGGCGTAATGATTGGCTTTCTCCACGGTTAATTGTTCGGGATTGAACATACAGGGCACAACCAGGTAAGGTTTATCTTTACGCGTTAAAAAGGCTTTTACAAGCATTACCAGCCCCTCCTTTCCCTTTCTGTTTTTATTCTTTTCTCCAGCAGCCGGTACACCTGGTCGGTCAAGCGATGGAGATCAACCTCCTGGGGATTGATACTGGATACCTGCGTTCTACTGGGGGAAGTGGAAACGGTGTCATTGATGATTTTCCCTGTTCCGGTTTTCGAGGAGGTGACCGCGGCTTCTTCATAACGGCCCATTGATTCCAGGGAGCGCGGCGCGGTTTTGCGGGCTCCGATAACTGGGCCGGTTCCAGGCCGCGGATGCTCAAAAGTAGGCGTCTCATACCTTTTCCCTCTGAATTGGCCGGACAGATCGGACAGGTTGGACTGTTTGGACAGGTCGGAC
>JAUPLE010000916.1 GCA_030837085.1 Acidobacteriota bacterium
ATAAGCAGCCGGCGGAATAGATATCCGACGCCAGGACAGCCCGGCCTTCAAATTGTTCCGGCGCCATGTAGGGCGGAGAACCGATCTTCGTGGTGGCATACTGCTTCTGGTCCAACAACGTTGATGTACCGAAATCCGTTACCTTAATGTCATCCTCTTCGGTAATCATGATATTGGAGGGCCGGATATCCCGGTGAATCACCTTGTGTTTATGGGCAAAATCCAACGCGGATAATAATTGCTTAAAATACTTTAAGGCAGTCGCGATTTCCAGTTTATCCTTTTTATCCAGCAGCGTTTCCAGGTCGGTTCCCTTGATAAATTCCATTACCATGACAACATTGCCGTCAATAATATCCACGGTCAGGAGTTTGACGATATGGGGGTGATCCAATAACCTGGATTGAAGAATGCATTCCTGGAGGGACTTTTCCGCCATGGGGCCGCGGCGGTGAGGAATTTTCAGGGCCCGGTAGGTTTTTAAAAAAGTGTCTTCAGCCAGGTAAACAGTACCGAAACCACCGCTGCCCAACTTCTTGACGATTTTATATTTACCTAATTGGCCGTTTAGTTCAATCATTGTCCTGCGAAACCGTCCTCCCGCGGTATATGAAACATTAATATCGCCGCAATGGATATCGCGGCGGTCTCTGTCTTCAATATCCCGTCATTGAGATTGATTTCACTGAAACCGTTTTCCTTTAACAGGCTTCTCTCTTCGGGGAGAAAATCCCCGGGCGGTCCGATAACAGAGATCACATTTCCCCCACGTTGGTAAATACCCGGGATAGAGTTCCTCGTTCCTTCGACGTGGAGAACTATTTTTGCCCCTGCGTCGCCGCTATTGTCGATCAATTGTTGAAGCTTCACCGGTGGATAAATTTCCGTGGGCCACAGTTTTTCATTTACCTTTAGCGCTTGCATGGCAATGCGCTGCCATTTTTTCAGCATAGAGGGGCTATATTTCTCATCGGTGTGGGTAAAGATCACGGGGCGAATTTCATCAACTCCCATCTCGGCCAGTTTTTCCACCAGTACGGCCATGGCTTTCTTTTTAATTAAGGAAGGGGCGATGGTCATTCGTATGGCCGGCTTTTCCCGCCTTTCCCGGCCCATAATTTCCACCACGGCCTCATGATTGCCCAGGGATTGAATTTTACCTGTAAAAAGCATGCCCTTGCCATCGATCACCTCGACCTCTGTCCCGCTTTTGGCGCGGTTCACGGTTTTTAAATGGTGAAGTTCATCTCCCGTGATAAAGACCCGGTTGCCCTTTTCGGGCCGGTCAGTAATAAAGCGTCGGTTTTCCATTGATCTACAGCATCAATTGTCCACATCCTCGTCATCCTGGGATGCGTCGCCGCCTCTTTGTTTCTCCATCTCTCTTAACTTTACGAACAATTCGCGCTCTTTCCGGGTCAAATGGGTTGGGGTAACCACCCTCAAAATCACTACCAGGTCGCCCTGTCCCCAGCTATTGACATTTTTAAATCCCTTTCCTTTAATCCTGATAATTTTGCCGGTTTGGGATTCCGGGGGAATTTTAATTTTTTCAGTACCTGAAAAGGTATCGATTTTTACCGTATCGCCGAGGGCCGCCTGGGCGAAAGACATTTCCAATTCATAGACCAGGTCGTTGTCCTCCCGTCTGAAGTGATCGTGTTCCGCCACTTTGATAATGATATAGAGGTCCCCGGGACGGCCGCCGTAATAACCTTCTTCGCCTTCGCCCACCATTCTCATGCGGTTGCCGCTGGCCACGCCGGCAGGAAAGTTCACTTTCAATGTTTTTCGATCCATAAGCCGGCCTTTACCGCCGCACTTTTTGCAGGGGTGGCGGATAATCTTGCCCGACCCATTGCACAAATTACAAGCAGTGGCAATGGAAAAGAAACCCTGGCTCCTGCGGATGCTGCCGGTGCCGCCGCATTGAGAACAAGTTTCCGGTGGATGACCGGGTTCGTTGCCGGCGCCGTCGCAAATAATACAGTTTTTTTCTTTGGTGACGGCAATCTCCTTTTCGATGCCGTTGAAAGCTTCTTCCATGGAAAGCTCGATTTCTTGCCCGATGTCGCGTCCTTGCTGCGGCCGTGGTCCTCGGCCCCGGCCTCCCCGGGAAGAACTGAAACCGAAAAAGCTGCCCAGGATATCTTCAAAATCGGAGAAAATGGAGTCTGAAAAGAAGGATGAAAAATCGCCGAATCCGCGGCCGGCGCCTTTTAATCCATCGAAACCGAATTGATCGTAGATGCGTCTTTTTTCCTCGTTGCCCAACACCGAATAGGCTTCCGAAGCCTCTTTAAACAACTCTTCTGCTTTCGGGTCTGACTGGTTCCGGTCGGGGTGGTATTTTAGCGCCATTTGCCGGTAAGCTTTTTTTATCTCATCGACGCCGGCGTTCCGTTGTACGCCGAGCACTTCGTAATAATCTCGTTTTGCCATTCGTTCCTCTAATCACTATTTCTATTCTTCGAATTCTGATATCAGGAGGTTATTTATTTTATTTCGCAATGTTTGTACTCGATTCAATTGGCTTTGAAGTGTATCCAGGTCATCCTGCTCCAGGATTCTTTCCGCGCCGGAGAGGACATTTTTTATTTCCGATTTATCTTTTGCCGCGAATTTGGCCATGTGTCGCTCATAAAAGAACTGGACCGTCTTCAATTCTTCTTGCAATTGAAGTTTGACTTTATTAACCTGGATAGATTTTTTATCCTGCTTCTCGTATTCCCTGGCTTCCTTGACGCGCTGTTCGATTTCTTCGGGGGACATGCCGCTGGCCGGTTGAATTTTCATACTCTGAACCATGCCTGTTTTAACGTCTTTGGCAGATACTCTAACAATGCCGTTGGCGTCGATTTCAAAAGTGACATCGATCTGGGGAACGCCTTTGGGCGACATGGGAATACCAACCAGGTTGAAATGTCCCAGGGATCTATTCTGTGAAGCGATTTCCCGCTCGCCCTGCAGCACCTGGATAGTAACCGTTTGCTGATTGTCGGAAATGGTGGTGAAACGCATGGTTTTTTTGGTGGGAATGGTGGTATTCCGTTCGATTATTTTGGTAAAAGTATTGCCTTTGGTTTCCACGCCCAATGAGAGGGAAGTAACATCCAGGAGTAAGATATCTTTGACTTTACCCTTGATGATTTCCGATTGAAGCGCCGCGCCCTGGGCCACCACTTCTTCGGGATTCAGGTTGATAAAAGGATCTTTTTCAAAAAATTCGCGCACTTTCTCGCCCACCAGGGGCATGCGGCTCTGGCCCCCAACCAGGATAACCCGTTCGATTTGATCCGGTGAGACATCGATCTCATCCAGGGATTTCTTTACCAGGGTGATAGTACGATCGATGATATGCTCGGTATCGTGTTCCAGTTGGGTCCGGGTTAATTTTTTCTGGAAGTGGTAACTGTTGCCGTCGGAAAAGTGGTAGAGATAAGGGATGGAGAGTTGGGTTTCCTGGTTAAAGGAGAGTTCGATTTTGGCTTTTTCCGCGGCCTGGATAACTCTCTGGAAACTATTTTTATCGCTGAATATATCGATAGAGGTGTCTTTGTTTACCTGCTCCACAATCCATTTGATAACTTCTTCGTCGAAATCGTTGCCGCCCAGGAACGTATCGCCGGTGGTGGACAGGACCTTGTAAATATCGCCCCGGACCTCGACGATGGAGATATCGAAGGTGCCGCCACCCAGGTCATAAACGGCATATAGGCCGTCTTTGGTGATTCGTTTTTTGTAAGCGATCAAAGCGGCGGTAGGCTCGTTGATAATGCGGGTCACTTTTAAGCCGGCGATTTCACCTGCCACCTTGGTGGCTTGCCTCTGGGAGTCGTTGAAAAACGCGGGGACAGTAATCACAGTTTCGCCGATTTCTTCGCCCAGGTAATCCTCGGCGATTTGTTTCAAATAGCCCAGCAGCATGGCTGACATTTCTTCCGGGGAGAACGCTTTTCCACCCAGCAGGATTTTGAGGTCGCCGTTTTCCGCTTCGATAATGGAGTAGCTGACGCGCTGGAGCATGGCTTTGACTTCGTTGCTGTCGAATTTCCTGCCGATGATTCGTTTGACGCCCCAGATGGTATTTTCGTTATTGGTAATGAATTGACGTTTGGCAATATTGCCGAAGATCCTTTTTTTATCGCGGTTTAATGCGATAATGGAGGGGATGACGCGGGAACCTTCGGGGTTCGGGATAATAACCGGTTCCGAGCCTTCCAGGTAGCTGATACAGCAGTTGGTGGTTCCCAGGTCAATGCCGATATTTTTCATTTTTACTCGCTTTTGTCTTCACCAGCGGCTTCCGCGGCCTTGGCCGCTTTTTCTTCGCTGGGCATGGCCACTTTGGTCAACACAGGTCTCAGCAATTTCCCATTGTACATAAAGCCTTTCTGGTAGACTTCCAATACCACGGGTAAAGCAATGCCCTCTCGTTCTTCTTTTGAAAGGGCCTGGTGGACATTGGGATCAAAGGTCCTTCCCAATGCATCTATTTCTTCGACGCCGTTTTTCTTTAAAAGGTCCACCAATTGCTTGTGGATCATTTCAATGCCTGAAATGATGGATTTTTCATTATTAGCGGCTGAATGGGCGTTTTGTATCTCTGCTGCGATCCTGGCTTTAAGGGCACGTTCGAGGTTATCGACCACCTCCAGCAGTCCCAGGAAAAAGTCGGCCATGACATATTTCTGGAATTCATCTTTTTCTTTTTTGACCCGTTTACGGAAATTATCCATTTCCGCTAAGCTTCTCAGGTATTTATCTTTAAGTTCATCTTTTTCCGCTGTTACTTTTTCCAATGAATCTAATAAATCTTTTATTTTTTTCTGGATTTTTTTAGCGGCGTGGGATTTCTTTTTGGCCGAGGCTTTTCTGTCGTGGTCATGCTCATCTTCCTCCGCATGTTCCTCGACCTCAACCGCCGCTTTATCTTCTTCTTCTTCTTCGTCTTCAGGCGTGTAATTAACTTCGACGATATCGCCGTGATCTGTCATCGTTATACCTCCACTACACTTTTAGTTTGTATCAAGCATGTCAAAAGAAACAAATTTCTTTTGTTTATCCTCATAGTTCTAAGATTTTAATACAACAGGAAGCAAATGTCAATAATGTGTGGGCAAAGAAGGGGGGCGCTTTTCTCGAAAAGGTTTCTGTCCGCCGGAGGGAGTCACAGTAGAGATGACAAGTTTCTCTGATTATGATATAAATATACCTTATAATTAACGGAGGTATATAAAATGAATAGAGATAAATTTACATTGAAAGCCAACAGCGCTATCGAAGAGAGCGTCAAACTGGCTGCCGCCAACGGTAACCAGGAACTCACTCCTTTACATATAACCCATTGTATCTTATCCGACCCGGAGAATATTGTCCCGGAGGTCATTAAGAAAACAGGAACGGATAACAACAGGCTCATTTCAAGTATCCAAAAGGAAATCGATAAATTACCCAAAGTCCAGGGCGGCACAGACCAATATATTGGAAAAGATTTCAAGAAAATCCTCGACCAGGCTGAAGTCATCGCCAACCAGTTCAAAGATGATTACGTCTCCACGGAACATATTTTCCTGGCCATTCTGGATCTGAAAGATATCACGGCCAAAACTTTGAACGCCAACGGGGTAAACCGGGAAAACTTTTTAAGGGCGTTAATGGAGATAAGGGGAAACCAGAAAATCACGGACCAAAATCCCGAAGAAAAGATGCAGACATTGAAACGGTACGGCCGCGACCTGGTAGAACTGGCCCGTTCAGGAAAACTGGACCCTGTGATCGGCAGGGATGAAGAGATTCGCCGCATCATGCAGGTCCTGGTCAGGCGCACCAAGAACAACCCCGTCCTGATCGGGGAAGCCGGCGTGGGGAAGACAGCCGTGGTGGAAGGATTGGCTGTACGAATCGTCCAGGGCGATGTCCCCGGGCTTTTGAAAAACAAGCGCATCGTGGCCCTGGAAATCGGCAGCTTGCTGGCAGGCGCTAAATATAGGGGCGAATTCGAAGACCGGTTAAAAGCTGTTATCAAAGAAGTAATCGGTTCCGAAGGGGAAGTGATTCTCTTCATCGATGAATTACATACCATCGTGGGCGCAGGGGCGGCAGAAGGCGCAGTGGATGCGTCCAATATGCTGAAACCCGCCCTGGCCAGGGGTGAATTGCGCGCCATCGGCGCCACAACCCTGAATGAATATAAAAAATATATCGAAAAAGACCCGGCCCTGGAACGACGTTTCCAACCGGTATTCATAAAAGAACCTTCCGTGGAAGAGACCATTTCCATCTTGAGGGGTTTAAAAGAAAAGTACGAAATCCATCACGGCATAAAGATAACCGACGCTGCCCTGATTTCCGCGGCGACTCTTTCCAACCGTTACATCACGGACCGGTTTTTACCTGACAAAGCCATTGACCTGATGGATGAAGCCTCTTCCCGGCTGCGCATCGAAATGGACTCAATGCCCCAGGAACTAGACGAGCTTCAACGTAAAATCATGCAATTGGAAATTGAGCGCCAGGCGTTGAAAAAGGAAAACAGCGCGGATGCAAAGGAAAAATTGAAAAAACTGGTGGAAGAACTGGATGATTTGAAGGTTAAAAGCAGCCGCATCCAGGAACACTGGGGACGGGAAAAAGCACTGATCGGCAAACTGCGGCAATTGAAAGAGGATATCGAAACGCTAAGGAACCGGCAGCAAGAGGCAGAGCGGCAGAATGATTATGAACTGGCGTCGCAAATCCAGTATGGAAAAATCCCTGAAAAAACCAAAGAGACAGAGATGGTGCAGCGGCAGTTGGCGGAACTCCAGGCGACCAAGAAGATATTAACCGAAGAGATTACCGAAGAAGATATTGCCCGGGTGGTATCGAAGTGGACCGGGATTCCCGTGGAAAAATTGGTCAGCGGCGAACGGGATAAGTTATTGAAGATGGAAGAATACCTTCGGCGGCGGGTGGTGGGACAGGAGGAAGCCACGTCCGCGGTTTCCCGCGTAATCCGCCGGTCTAAGGCGGGTTTACATGATCCTTCGCGGCCCATTGGCTCGTTTATGTTCCTGGGGCCCACCGGCGTAGGGAAAACAGAATTAGCCAAAGCATTGAGCGAGTTTCTCTTTAACAGTGAAAAAGCCATGGTACGGATCGATATGTCCGAGTACATGGAGAAGCATTCCGTGGCGAAATTGATCGGCGCCCCCCCGGGTTACATTGGGTATGAAGAAGGTGGGCAATTGACCGAGGCGGTTAAACGCAGGCCATATTCCTTGATCTTGTTGGATGAAATTGAAAAAGCCCACCCGGATGTCTTTAATATCCTGCTGCAATTGTTGGATGACGGCCGTTTAACCGACGCCAAGGGCAAGACCGTGAATTTTGCCAATACCGTTATTATAATGACCTCCAACCTGGGGTCGCAGATTATCCAGGAGAAAAGCGATTACGAGGAGATCAAGCAAGAGGTTGAGGCGCTGTTGTATAAATATTTCAAGCCCGAGTTTCTCAACCGGGTCGATGAGATCATCACGTTCCGTCCGCTGAACCCCAACCTGATCCGGGAGATTGCCCGTTTGGAAGTGGATAAGTTGGTGCGGTTGTTGGAGCCTGAGAAGATTTCAATTACCATAACCGATCAAGCGTTGGGGGATTTAGCGGAATTAGGGTTCAACTCCGTATTGGGTGCTCGACCATTGAAACGGGTTATCCAGCGGGAGATCCAGGACCGGTTGTCCACCTTGATCTTAGAGGGCAAATTGCCGCCGGAGTCAAAGGTTAGTATCGATTCTAACGGAGCTGAGATTTTGTTTGATATTCAATAAAATTAGAAGAATGGCCCTTGAAAAGGGGATAATGATTAATTGTTCATTGTTAACGGGTAAAGGGATGAGGCTTTTTCTGCCTGACCTCCTTTTTCCAGAGGTTGATTAATCTCAAAAAGACTTATAAATGAAATTCGGTTATGGTATAATATAATATTCTAAAAATACCCAGAGGCATTAATGCAGGTTTGAACTTACCCGCTGTTGGCGAAAGCCATCGAGGGATAAAATGTTTTCCCTGCAAAACGCGACATCTCGGGTTTAAAAAATACTGAAAAAAAAGGAGAAGTATCATGAAGAAAAGCGTAAAAAAATTAGCTTTAAACAAAAAAACGATTGCCGTGTTAACCAATGATGGGTTGAAAAGTGTTAAAGGAGGTTATCCAACCCAGTTTACAGAAGATAGTCAATGCCCCTCATTTAAACCTACGGATTGCACGACTCAAACGAATGAGAGTTAATACCAATATTTTGTTTTTAAACGTTTAAAAACGGCCCGCAAATGTTTGAGGGAAAAACCTTGCGGGCCATTCATATCAAACGTTTATAAGCGTCTTTACAGCAAGTGTCTGCCCTATTAAGGAAGATTTTTTGTATATCCCCTTTTCCTCTCCTTGCCAAAGCCAGTAAATAATAATATAATGTGAATCGTGAGGTGCATAATGAAAAATGTCTACGGCTTTTTATTGATTCTTCTAATTGTTTGTCAAGGCAGCCTTCCTGGCGAAAAAGTAACTGTACTGAACGAAGTGAAAGCGCCTTCGGGATTTTACCCCCACGGCGATCACCTCTATATTGTCGAATTCCCCCTGGTATATGATTACTCATTAAAAGATTTCCACCTAATCAAGAAATTCGGAAAATCAGGCGAAGGACCGGGAGAATGGTTAGGCTTTGCCCGACTCCATTTTCACCCGGATTACTATATCATCCAAAGTCAGACCCGGTTCTCTTACTACAACCTGGATTGGAAATACCTAAAAGATGAAAAAGTCTCTCTCCACTTTGACCGGGGCGTTCAATTAATGGGCGATCGATTTGTGGTTTCTCATACGGAACCCGGGAAAAATGATCCGAATCAGACGGATTTGGTAGTCAACATTTATGATTCTAACTTTAAAAAGGCCAAAGAAGTGTACCGGCAAAAATACTATTTCCAGGTTGGGAAACCGGTTAATGGCATTTATTTAGCTGAGGATGGACGGCGAACCGGGATTCGCTTTTTTATCCGCGATAACAAAATTTATATCGAGGGAGAAGATGGAGAGACAGGAAACATTTATGTCTATGATAACCAGGGGCAAAAAATCGATACCCTGCACCTTGAATTTGAGAAAGTAAAGGTGTTGGATGAACATAAAAAAGCAGTCGAAGACTATTATAAACTGAGACACAGACGACTTTTCGATATTGCAAAGGCAAGGGGGTTGCTTTCCTGGCCGGATTACTTCCCGGCTGTACGATATGTTACTTTGGTAGACAATCGCTTTTTTGCCATCCCTTACATGAAAAAACAAGGGAAAAATCAATTGTTCATGTTCGATCTAAAAGGAAAGTTTCTGAAACAAATGGATATGCCTGAGGTTGAAGAGACCCTGTTCTCTTTTTACCCGTTTGCCATAAAAGACGGGAAACTCTATCGATTGGTGGAAAATCAGGATGAAGAGTGGGAACTGCATGCTACTGGGATTGAATAGCTGCCAGGGGGCTTTTTTGAAAAACCGCCCCCTGGACCCCTGAAAAACTTTTGTTTATTTTTTTCGACTTTCAAAAAAACGATTGATGGGAACGGAAAATATGATAACCAGGAAACATCCCACGACATTATACCAGAGAT
>JAUPLE010000917.1 GCA_030837085.1 Acidobacteriota bacterium
CCAAGGCACAAAGGCACAAAGTAACAATAATTGTTAATGGTTAATAAAAAAGTAAATATAAAGCTGCATTAATGCCAGCGCGTAAAGAGCGGCCATGATATCGTCCAGCATAATCCCCAATCCCCCGGGGATTTTCTCAAGCTTTCCCACAGGAAATGGTTTCACAATATCAAAGAACCGGAACAGGAAGAAACCGGCAATATAGAAAGAAATTTTATGGGGAACCAACAGCAGGGAGATCATCTGCCCCGCCACCTCATCGATGACGCACGCTCCCGGGTCCTTTTTATTAAAATGCTTTTCCGCTGCACTTCCGGCGGGGATGCCCACGATAAATACCACAGCAATAGCGACTAACTGGATATAAAGCGGCGCCTGCCAATAAGGTTTGATAAAATAAACCAGCAGTATCGTCGCCAGGGACCCACAAGTACCCGGCGCCAACGGACTGAGACCACTACCGAAAAATGTGGCAATCACTAACCAGACCTTTCTCATAACCGTTCTCCATAAACCATTTCATGCTGGAAACCCGTGATTTTGATCTTAAACATATGATAATCATCCTCAAAAGGTTCATTCACCTGGGTAAAACCATCCGTCTCAGGCGCTTGCGATTTAATGCGACCAATAGTGGAATGACCATCCCAGGGACTGGGCCCCTGGGGCAAAAAATCTTGCACTGAACCGATAATCTTTTTATTATATTTTTCCATGTTTTGATCGGAAATATCCATCAAGGCTTCCTTCCGTGCTGTAATCACTTCCTGGGGATTTTTTTTCTTTAATTTAAAAGCCCCGGTGTTCTCCTCATCCGAATATCCGAAAACCCCAAACCGTTCAATTTTTGCTTTTTCAGCGAATTCCAACAACTCTTCGAACTCGGCATTAGTCTCGCCCGGGAAACCCACGATAAATGAAGAACGTATCACGGCTTCCCGGTAGTTGTTCCTGATCTTCTTTATTAATTCCAGGTTCTTAACGCTGCCGCCGCCCCGGTTCATACGCTTCAACAGGGCGGATGATACATGCTGGAACGGGAGATCAAAGTAAGGGATAATTGTTGGATAAGAAAACGCAGCGCTGATTTCGTCCGTGACTTCTTCGGGCATCAAGTAGAGCAACCTGACGGCGTTAAAACCCAACGTAGAAATCTCTTTCAAAAGTTCCGGCAGTTGGGATTTTGCCCCCCTGTCTTTACCGAAATACGTGGAGTTCTGGGAGATCAAGTTGATTTCCTGGAACTCCATTTCTTTATACGCTCCGGCTTCCTTGATAATCGAATCGATGGTACGTGACCGGAACGGCCCCCGTATCTGTGGAATGGCGCAAAAGCTGCACTGCATGTTGCAACCTTCGGAGATTTTAATAAAGGTGCTGTTGGGGGTCGTCGTAATAATGCGATTATGGGTATCGTCGTAGAGGAAAAGGTTTTTGTTTTTGTATTCCGTTTTTTTCCCTTCGGCAATCAAATGGGCCAGTTGGTCCAGGTCATTGACCCCCCAGATAATATCGGCTTTTTTGAAATTAGCTTTCAATTCTTCATGGTACCGTTGAGTTAGGCAACCGAAAATTGCCACGTGCTTAGTTTCGCCGGTCTCTATCTTTTCAATGGCAGCCAGTATCTCTTCGATGCCTTCTTCTTTGGCTTCGCGGATAAATCCGCAGGAATTGATAATAATCCAGTCGGAATCTTCGTATGAAGAGACAATGCGGACATTATATTTTTCCAGCATGCCGCCCAGGACTTCGGTGTCCACGATATTCTTGAAACATCCCAGGCTGACGAAAGAAGCAGTTATTTTTTCATTTTCCATTTGTCCATTCTACCAGATTCCCTTCTGCATGGCAACAATTATATGGAGGAAGTTTGTAAAATGGTGTAAAATGGGGACACTCAAAAAAATGTTTGTTTCCCTTTTATGTATTACTCACAGATTGGGTTTCTGGTTTTGTTACATTTTACCTTCCTCCCTCAAAATGGCACTAACAATTTCCAGGCTCCTCTTAAGAATTTGCAATAAAATTTTGCTTGCCTCCTTTCTTTCCTCTAAAATTCAGGCAACGATGCTGAAATTTTAACAACGTTCCTGGAATTCTAGTAACGGCCCTGGAATTTTAACAAAAGTCCAAAAATATCAACCTCAACAGGCTAATTTTAATCAAAAGTCCGAAAGCAGCAGCCAGTGAAGGCAGATTTTAAGTACAGGTCCCAAAAAATTTTCCATCGCTGGCAAAATTCCAGGAGGGTTTCCTTGGAATTTTCCGTCGCCAGTAAAATTCCAGTATGACTTTGTCAAAATTTCCCATCCCTGGCAAAATTCCAGGAGAGTTTCATAAAAATTTTTCAGCGATGGTAAAAATTGGCCGTCGAAGATTAAATTTAAGGATCGGAGGTTATATTCAAGGATGGAAGTCTGAATGGAGAGAATTTTAATTGTCCCTTCCTTCTATCTTAGGAGTTGTAACTGGTAAAATGGTGAGTGGTGAGTGGTGAGTGGTGAAAAAAAATGAGGGTTCCGATAGATTCATTTTCTTGAAAAGGGTGTTGACTTTCTTTCCCAGGGTGTGATATATATGTTCTCTAGGAGGGAGACAAAGATGAAAGATAATATTAACGCCATTCTGATTTCCAATTCGATAAGTGGAGGTCAGCAACTGTTTATTCTGCTAGCGGCTGACGGTTCTATCAATAGATCCGGGCCTAACCATCCTGATCTCTTTATCGGAATCACGAAGGATACCTTATTCATGCAATTGAGAGAACTGATCAACAATGAGTGGTTTCATTATGCCGGTGTCTACGATATTCCCGAGAAAGTCGGAGAACTATGTGAGCTAACCATAATTTTCGTGACCATTGATGGTAAAGAAATCGGCATGAAATTTCTTTACGGAAAGGAATCTCAGGGACTCCCAAAGGATATCAGCGATTTTGTCAGTCAGGCCATTTCAATCACTGATTCGTGGTACGACCGACAGAAGGCAATCGTGATGAAGGCAACTACGGATCAAAAGAAGCGAAAAAAATGGTGGAAACTATGGTGAACATTCAACAATCACTTGAAGCCTTTCTCGAAAATTTTGAAGTCAATATGGTATTTGATTGTAACTGGCGGGAGGTGTTAGATGCCGAACAGTGAATCGATAACTATGGAGCCGCCGTCCGAGTCTGAGACGGTTGTAAATCTGCTGCCGGTTGGAACGTGGATTCGCTTGGAGTTGCCTGGTAATGCCGTTGTTTGCTTCACTTACATTGATGATGAAGCCGGATTTTCCGCTCAAGGATGGAAGGTCGAGGGGGACTATCTCGATCAATCATCACGGATAATCATTCGATTCTCAGGCAAGGGATTTTCCTGGCGTCGGTTGGAAAGCGATGAAATCCAGGCATACGGTTTGAAAGTCCCACCCTCCTGGGTTGAGGAATTCTATGGCCCACAACCGGCTGCTAATAGTCTGTGGGGTATTTGGCGAGAACATCCAAAACTAAAAGGTAGGTTCCTGCCAGATTACCCGGACGATCTCCAGGTGTTAGTACATGACGGGGGTCCGAGGATCAGTCGCAATCCGGCTGAAGTAGTATGGGTTTCAGTAAGGGGTATGAAAGGGGAGGTATTCCAGGGGCGCGTGTTGAACCATCCATCTAACCTCAAAAATATTCGCTATGGCGACAAAATCCAGTTTGTAGTCGCTGATGGAGCCGAATTTCCCATCATGGTTACAGAGAAATACCTAAGGGAACGTAAGGCGTGGGTAATTCACCCGTGCAATAAGTGCGGTTTTTCCGAATTATTCGACGCACCATCGGACCTCATTCGGGTAGTGTTCCCCAAACGGCCAGCCGGGACCATCACGACCATGTTCACAGCGTTCTGCCCGTTTTGTGGCGGAGTTCAAGTGGTTGAGCTAAGGAACAACCCGGCATACTGCGAAGGCGAGGCCATCCCCGTACCTTTAACTACCAAACGCCCGTGGTGGCGGTTCTGGGGCTGAGGCTAAAAGAAAAACACAAATCCCAATTTGAATTATTTCTTTAAAAACTCAAATATCTTATCCAGCATAGTATTTTCCATATTCGCACCATCTTCTTGTTTGAACTCCCGATTTTCTCCTACGTCATTCTCGATGCGTACTGCCTTCAAGAATAATTCCTGTAGCATAGGGGCATCGTTTTTCTTTTTCCTTAAAAGAGAACAATATACTGCAACTGTTTTCTCCTCAAAGCTCCTCAACTCTTTTTGGGATTTTTTTCTTTCATGTCCCGTATTCCGCCCTCCTAGGAGATTAGAGAATTTTGACTGTTCTCTTCTCCGTCCCCTACCCATGTAGGATCAACCCTTCGTGTCTGCCCCTCTGGTTATGATAACAACAATTGTATGTCACCGATCCTTGGCAAAAAAGGGGATAGGCGAAAAGCTCCATTACTTAGAATCAGAACAGATTTTTATCACACATTCGGCATCATTTTGATTTTTGATCGTGCAATTTTCGATTTTACCGGTCCCCGTATCACAAACAATTTGTTTCCCACAAATATCTGCAAGACAATAGTTGAATTTTACCCTTCCATCGGCACCTGTGGCTTTCGTGATCGTCTTATTGTTTCCACAGCAGATACTTATGGTGACATCTGCATTTTCCACTGAATCACCATCACAATCCTTCAAAGTGATTGTTGTTGTACATCCTTCCCTACAATCAGTGTAGCCATTACCACAAAAAAGTAAAATGATAAAGACTAACAATAAAATGGTTGTTTTCATGGGTTACCTCCTCTTTAAAACCATTTTGGAGTCTTATAATCAATCCTTAAAACCTCATCTTTCTTTATCCGCATGACAGTATAACTAATATCTAAACTTCCGTCGTTAATTGACTCTTTATTAAAAAAATAGAAATCTGTATTTGATTCATAAAGAAGCATAAGCCGATAAGAATCCATGGACTTATTTCTCTGTGGCCGATTTTTGGACTTCATGAAGCGATTTGCAGGTAAGTTTTCTTTGTGTGTAAAAATATGAACCAAGCTGGGTTTTGCACCTCCGAGATAAGATGGGATATGTGGAAAGACAAATAATGCAAAAAGAATGCAGAATACTGGGATAAATAGAAGGGTCTTATTGGAAGATGGGGGCAAATGCAAAACTTCTTTCTTTTTATGCCAGTTTGACTTAAATAAGAAGGAAAGGTTGAAAAAATATAAAAGTTCAACTACTGATATCGCGAAAGAGAAAATCACCCACATTCCTGATACCCCATAAAAAAAATAGAGTAGAAGCAAGTTTTTTCCTAGTATCAAAATGGAGAACAAAATGCTCAGGTAGATGCGGGAGTGAATTTTTTTTAGAATATACAGTAACAATGCCGGTATTAATCCGAAGTATATTAAAATATAAAAGCCTACCAGTATTGATTGGGGCTTTGTAAAATCCAATGCCAGAATACTAAAACGGGAGTAATAGATGATAGAAACAAATAGTCCCATACAATACATAAACAAGCCAGCTTTAGCAGCATCTATGCTAACATTGCTAAAGACACCTTTAACAAATCTATCCAACTCTTTCATGCTTCACCTCACGATTCTATATTTGGGATAACCTCGTTTTCCGGTTTCACTCAAAAACCTTCATTCTCTTTTTTTGTCATTGCACTCGAATTAAACTTTGGCTACCCTCAAGTTTTGTTTTTTTAATAGGTACTTAATATAGCATAAAAAAAAATAAGCGAATAGTAAATTTGATGCAAAAAAAGAGTAAAATGGTTGCATCCTATCCCACTGGCGTTCTTCTAATTGAGCTAAATCCAAAAAACTCATTTTCACCTTTTAAAATAGGACGATTCAAAATGCCGATGGCTTATGTTCCACTTCTGGATAATTGCCAATAATGCTCCCGTTTTTTAATGCAAATCTCCTCTTGTTTCTTTTCCATTTTTTAGAGTTACATACCAATCACTCGTGATCCCCCTCCTCGTCCGGAGACTGTGAAAATGGCCCGCGAATCATAAGAGCGAAGAATCAAATGGCAGGAATCAGGACAATGGATTAGTATTGAATCTTATCTGTGGATTTATGCTTTTCCCTGGAGGCAAAAGGCTGTTGTTTTGGGTTTCATGCTTTCATTGAATAACTCTATCCAGAGAATCAGCAACCTACCCTCACAGTTTCCTCAACCGCACACTGCTTTCAAGTAATAGAGTTCCTACTAGAAATTCCATGCGATAACGCCTTTATTGTCGAATCTGTTTAGCCATCG